>CAQBGY010000648.1 GCA_948759685.1 uncultured Eubacterium sp. | reverse complement strand
CCGATCTTTTACCGTCTGGTTTCAACACCCGGTATTGTTCACTCACAAATTTTGCAGGATCACAAAAATTCATCACAGTATGGGAATAACAAGTGTCAAACGTATTGTTCTCAAAAGGCATATTTGTTGCATCACCCGCCACAAAATCACATTGAAGATTTAGCTCTCTCGTCTTTTTCTTAGCATAATCAATATGACCGAGATCAAAATCCAGACCTGTTATATCTGCATTTGAGAGCCGTTCTTTTAACCGATGACAAAGAAGACCTCCCGCACAACCTACTTCAAGAATTTTCATTCCATCACGCAGCCGCATGATATCAATCCATTTATCAATGTTTCCCTGATGAAATTTCAATGCGCGTGATAAATAGAGTTCCTCCGTCTTTTGCACATATTGTGACCAATAAGTATTCATTTTTTACCTTCCTTAGCTTCCATCACTCGAACTCGGCGTGTCCTTCGTTACTCTTAACTATTTTTGTTTAAGTTTTATGTAAATACACGCCTATTTTTACATCAATTACATCATTTATTATAGCTTGCCGATTTTCTGCTGCCAAAATATTGCCACGCATTCAAATCTTTTTTATTTTCGAGAAAATCATTGTATTTGTTTATAAAATCTATTGTAAATCCATTTCCCAATATAATAAATACACTTTTCATCTGTTTTTACACCTACACTCTACTTAATCATTACACAGCCAAATCCAACGGCAAATCTGAAATATCTTTCAACCGCTTCCCCTGTACAAGTGTTTCCAAAGTTTCAACAGCATCTTCAGAACCAACTTCCTTTACCGCACGAATCAATTCATAAAGCGCAAAGTGATATACACAATCAATATCGCCAGTTCCAAGTGCTAATGAAGCTAATCGGTTGGGCATCGGTTCCGCTGTCACCACAACAATATGTGGCAGGTGCCCTTTTCTATTACGAATCAGATTCAACGCTTCCGTACGGCTGTTCTGCGCCCGGTCACTCCGCATGGTATATTTTGCCGATACACTAGCATGAAGTAACGGCTTTCCGCCATTAGACTTCCTAATATCTGCCATTCTACTGATTTCATCATCAACTATGTACTGCTTCGCATTAATTTCTTCATCTTCATAAAGATTACGATAAATAACCACATCCGGCGCAACAAGATAGTCATTTCCCAACGCAGCCGCTAATTGTGCATTTTCTGCTGTCAATGCACTCAAATATGCCAAATGCTCATATTGCTCGAAATCACTCGTTTTGAGCCTGTTATTATTGCCAAGCTGTAATATCGACCATTGACCAGGACGAAGGTTTTGTAAATGCGGAAATGTTTCCTGCAAAAATTCCATTGTCAATAATTCAAACTGCTTTCCCAGTGTTTGTCCGGAAATTTTATCAACTGTATTAACTGTATGATGATGCTCATCCACTAAAATATCAACAATTTTGCCCGCTATGGCTTTTGAACCTCTGCTACTGGTATCTGCATTAGATGCCACACCTGCTTTTGTCAATGTTAATGTATTCGTTTCAAACAACCGCTCGTGAAAATGAAATCTCGCATTCGCTATTAAGGCATTCATTTTCCAAACACTCCTTTATTTTTTCTCCTACTGCTTGTGCTACTGGCGGCGGAAACGCATTTCCAATCATCCGGCATGCAGCAGTTTTCTTTTTCCCAAATGTCCATGTATCAGGAAATCCCTGTATTCTTGCCATCATTCTGCTAGTCAAACGGGGCATTCCCTCAAAACCCGGCTCTGGTGCTGCATTAGCCACCCCTCCCCCATCTATTCCGAGTTCAGCCCATGCTTTTCTTGCTCTCACTGGTCCAAGATCAGGACCTCCATGCTTTTTAGACCCTCCAACCAAGGTTGGCGCAATCTTATTCGCATTTTTTGCCCAGAGTTTTGCTCCTTCCCATTTGTTTTCTGCCATTAAATCATATAGTGTCTCACCAACAGTAGGCGCACATCCCATTTTTCCCTTTGGATATGAAAAAGAAATATTTTCATCTTTTCGTATCGCAACAATCACCACACGGGGACGGAGCTGTGGAACAGCAAAATCAGAAGCATTTAATAATTTAATTTGTGCGTCATATCCAAGCATTTCAATAGATTTAAGAATATGTTTTCGATATTCATCAAAACTTGCATCCAAAAAACCTCTTACATTTTCCAGCATAACGGCTCTAGGTTCTATTTCTTTAATCAATCGAATTGCTTCGGGGAACAAATCTCGTTCATCATCTTTTCCCAACTGCTTACCCGCAATAGAAAAAGGAGGACAAGGCACACCACCCGCCAATAAATCCACTCCCCGATAAGGTTTTCCATCAAAATCATGCACATCTGTACAAATTACATTCCATTCAGGCCGATTTAATTTCAAAGTTTTACAGTAATCTGCTTCATATTCAACAAGTGCAACATGAATGAATCCGGCCAATGCAAGTCCAAGAGCCTGACCACCTGCTCCTGCACATATTTCAACACACGTTAACGGTTTTCGCATAGCATATCCTCCTTCATTTCAATAATGTACTAACCGTTACTACGCATCGGCTTCATCATCTGCAAATTCCAATCTCCTATATTACAATTTAATGTCTTACAAATCTTATGCAAACTCTCCAACGAAACCGTTTCTCCTTTCCTCATCTTTGCTAAGACATTAAAACTAATTTCTGCCATGTCTTTTAATTCCGTTCGGTTCATTCTTTTATCTATTAACATTTTCCATAATTTATCATAACATACCGACATATCATTTCTCCTAACAATACTCTACTTGTTATCGGCTTGAATCAGTATAGCATATATTCAATTATATATCAAGATAATCTCACGAAAAAATGAGATTTTCAGAACGTACATTCTCCTCATGGGTGAAATACATAGTTACACTGGCAACAATCCCCTACGCAAATTTCTCCAAAAATAATATATTATAAATATAGCAGGCAATCTCATAGACTACCTGCCATGTAAAATAAATAGTGTAAACTTTTTCATCACTCGAACTCGGCGTGTTCTTTGTCGTTATTAACTATATTAGT
>CAQBGY010000647.1 GCA_948759685.1 uncultured Eubacterium sp. | reverse complement strand
ACAGTTTCATTTATGGTGGTGCCAAGTGTGCGGGCATGGAGGTTTAGAAAGAAAAGGGTTAAGGTTTATCGAATTGAATCCAAAAGTTTTAATGCAAAAAAGGTATATCATATAAATTTGGTTCTTTCTTATGTTTGGATACACTGCCGGAACCAGTTTTGCCGAAACATTAAATTTATGGCAAAATCTGAAATATTGGCAGAGATGAATTATTCATAGTCTAAGAAAAAACCATAAATTTATTAAAGGTCTAATGAATCTTCTGCATCCACCCACATTTGCATATTTCCCTCAAGATAAAGCCTTGCATACTCAAGGGGTTCATCTATTGCCAATGCATTTAAGGCACATTCAGAGCAGGGAGTGGTTTTCAATCCTTCTTCTGCTTTAACACAATCTATCCGTAAAAAATAGCCTGAATAAGTATATACGTCAATGCTGTCATGGTGGATATTGTATGTTGCATAAATAATATTCATTTTATCTGTCCTCTTTCGTTAAAAATTATGAAAGCATTTCTATCAGTTCACCATACCTGTTCATTTTGTGTTATAGTGTTTCCTGTGATTTCGTTTCCCTTATTTTTTCCCTTATCAGGGTTCATAATGCCTTGTGGAAAGATATAACACAAGGGAAACGATAAGGGAAAGCTCACCTGCGACAAACTTAGTGTTTTCAAGGGTTAGCGGAGATTTTAATAACAAAATATAACAGCTAATATTTCCCTTAAAAATCATCAAATCACAATCAAAATTTGAAATTATACATTTGTACATTTTATATAGACTTGCATTTCCCATGATATAAACAAAACTTGACAAAAAATATAGAAAGGATATAATACGATAAGACTTTAAAAATAAATATGGATATTATTCTATTACTCATCAAGCTGAAACGATGAAAAGGGCAGAATTTTTTGTAAGTAATTTTAGTTGCTTCTTTAATAAATATAGGTTGCCGTAGTTTATGGTAACCTATATTTACGTTATGGCAAAAGGTATGTATTATGCATAAAGTTGAGCGGAAGAAATAAAAAAGATGAAAGACACTGTAAATATTCATGGTAACAAAGGAGATTGTAATGACAGTGCGTTTGCAGAAGATATTATAAAATGCTTAGACAGTGGCATAAATGCTCATATAGAGAAAACGATTGAAATCAATATGGTTAAGTGGTAATTAATAGATATCTAGGTAAGTCAGATAAAAATAGCCAGGTACAAGGAAGTATCCCGATGACGTGAAAGGAATATGGTAATGATTTGATGCAGTTAAAGGCAGTAAAAGAATGTTATCTGTTTTTGGGTGTGTAACTGTATTTATCTAAATGTGTGAATGTAATAAGCCTTTCAACATATGAGAAGAACAAGGGGATAAAAACTATTGTTTGGTATGGGAAATCTGCCAATAGTTTTGATATACAAATGGGGAATATTATGATAAAAGGATATATGAAAGTACGAAAGTGTACAAAGAAAAGTAATAGAGGATTGCCACACAATAAAAGGTGTATCGTGATGAAGTGAGAGCTTCTAAATGATACACCTTTTTTATTGTCGAATTTAGAGGGATGGGGTATTTTTTCCAATCTTTTTGTCAGTAACTTGTTGTTCTGGATTGTGGTCAAGATATTGGTTAAGATTGTCAAATTTACAGTTAAGGTCAGCGATTTCTCTCCCGACAGATTGATAGGTTTTCTGTAACGTCTGCTTTTTGGAATAGAGGGCATTGTAGTCGCTGCGGAGCTTTTCAACATCAAGGTTTTTGGTGTCAATTCCAAGACGTTTCAACATATTTTTTGCACCGTCATGGAGGATAAGCTCTGTTTCGTGTTGGCGCAAGTATCTGTCCTTGTCTTTTGACTTTTGATAGCGGATATGGTAAATACAGTTGGTTTTATACTGCTCTGCATACTTTAGCACCTGCCCTAAATTCTTTAGCTGGTGTTCCGTTTTCACAAGGCTTTCCCTTGTGGTTTTTACAAGCGTAGCCTTGGCAGCAATCTGCTTTTCAAGCTCTGTGATAGAGCCTGCTTGGCTGTAACTTGCGGCGGCAATTTTTAGGTTTTGAATATCAGCCCAATGTTTCAGACTTGGGCTTTCCGTAAACTTCTTTCCTGTGGTGTCAATGAGATTTTTTTTTGAATAATCTTTGACAATGGGCTTCTTACTGACGGGGAACGGAATACGTTTTTTATCCTTTGTAAGTGCTTTTTTCTCAATGCGTTCCTTTATCTGTTCTTTGGTATATTCAGCGCCTAAAGACTTTGCACTGCCACGGACAAAATGCTTCTTATCCAGAGGCCGGAATGAGATAAATTTATGTGCTTTTTCTCCGAAGTCTGTGCCTTTAGCTTCGTAACC
This sequence comes from uncultured Eubacterium sp., assembly GCA_948759685.1. The sequence continues at coordinate 687 of CAQBGY010000647.1, read as the reverse complement.
TTTTGCTCGGATCAGTTCAATGAAGTCCTCATAAGTTGTGGCAATTTTTATTGCTTCGTCAATATCAGACTTTAACTGTTCTTTCCATGCAGAACCGTTTTTAGCAGACTGCCATTCCTTGTAAGTTTTTCCTTTGGATGCGCCTTTTGCAGACAACGGTTTTTCACCTGGAATGATGACGGACAGTTCATGTTTCCGACAGAGGTTATCACTCAGATTACGAATATTGTAGTAGGTCTTTTTGCAGTCATGGTACTTTTTATGATTGATGTTATCTGCAGCGCAAAAAATGATGTGGTTGTGGACGTGTCCTTTATCTATATGGGTGCTGGCAACGTATGAGTATTTTCCTTCTAAAAGTTTGTCTGCGAGCTCCACGCCTATCTGGTGGGCTTCTTTATAAGAAACCTCGTCAGGTAGAAAAGATTGTATCAGATGGTAGGCTTTGTTTTTATCGGACTGGCTGGTTTTTGAAAGGGCAAACTTGAAATCATAGGCGGCAGTTTCGGGGCTGCATCCATAAGAAGAAACCATTATACCTTCATCGGTTTTGGCGGGGTTGCAGATGTAGTCTACTGCTTTACCCACGGTTGCCGTGATAGCATGGATTTTTGTGTATGCCATACCTGTTTCATCAGCTCCTTTACTTCTTTTACATCGGCTTCATATACGTTGCCTGTGGCGTTC
>CAQBGY010000646.1 GCA_948759685.1 uncultured Eubacterium sp. | reverse complement strand
AAATGCGCTTAGCATGTCCAGAGGACATGGTATAATAAAGCCACTGAGAGATTGAGTAATCACATCGTTGAGAATGTCTTTAGGATAAAGCATTAAATAAGAGTTGGTGACTATTGCATTGGTATGATTCAGAATAAACCTAAAAGGTGCAGTATGTTCACTATTTCCCCTGCCCGTATATGAACACAAAAGGGGAGCGGCTGATCTGTTTTCCTGATAATACCATACCTTGCGATTCTTACATAAATACTTCTGTGCAGTAGTATCTTTGCCACTGTTTAAATAATTCCAAATGGCGGGATGATGCTCTCTTATTTCGTCTTCTGGAAGAGTACAATTGAGCAAGAAATACTGTATATCTAATTGTGGATGCCCATTTTGATCACTAAAAACTTCGTCACTTTTTAAGTAACGAGGACTCGGCAAAACGGGGGTGAAAAATTTCAAATCAAGATCAAGATCTTCGATTTGCTCCTTTGACAAAATAAAGAAATCGTTATCACCGGTTGCTAATCCACGCTTAATAGTAAAAAAATCGCCCAATGTTGGAAACGTTGCATTTTGTAATTGTTCATTGGCAATAATTTTGTTAGAGAAATGAGTTCATTTTCTGCTCTGTTCTAATGTGTACCTATCCACATTTTGTCTGCTATCCCTCATATTAATTCCATGTTTGCCAATCAAATTTTTCAGTGACGCTATTTTGTCAGCATCATTATGTTGATGAAACACGATCTCACGCCATCTTTCGTTCTACTATTTCCAATTCTAAACATCTTGCACTTTCATTTGCATTTAGCTTATTATCCAATTGCTCTTTTACCCACTCCGCAATCGGCTCTGCCACAGCTAATGCCAATCTTACTGGAACAGCATTACCTATTTGTTTATACACCAAATCTAATTTTGCGTTCTCATTTCTATTACTATTTCCCCTACTAAATTCATACCAATCTGGAAAAGTCTGGATTCTGGCAATCTCTTTAACAGATAATCTTCTATTGTTTTCTTCTCCATCCGTAAATATGTATCTATCTTTCCCAACATGTTCCATAGGTGTTCCTGCCGGATGAATGGGTGCCTGTCTGCCAGATGCTTGAATTGTAAAACTTGGTTGATCCCATCTTTTTTTTCTATTTCGTGACATAAAAATTGTTGAATAAGAACCTGTAAAATAATCACCCGGATCATCCTCCAAGTCTCCAATTGCCTCCCGCAATGTTACCACCTCTTTTAATCCCTCTACCCCATATCCATGAGTTGGTTCTGGATGAACATACTCAAAATCTATATCATTACGAACTCCAACCAGTATAACCCTTTCTCTTATCTGTGGAACTCCATACTCCGCTGAGTTTAATAATTTGTGATAGATAGTATATCCTGCTGCTGCAAAGTCCTGAACAATTTGTTTAAAAACCTCTCCCTTACCAAGAGTCATCATTCCCTTGACATTTTCTGCCACAAATATTTTAGGCTGTGTTTGTATGAGACAACGAATAAAATGAAGATACAGGAAATTACGTTCATCATCTACTAACCTTGGTCCCGCCTCTGAAAAACCTGGGCACGGAAATCCACCTAATACGATGTCTGCTCTAGGAAATTCTTTAATCTTGCTAATATCACTTTTATCCATATAGATATATCTTCCTGCATTTTTGGCATAAGTTTCCCTCGCCTCATCAAATATATCATTCACATAAATGGTATTAAAAACATTATTAGAGAGATTTTCATCAAATATCTGCTTGTCAGCAAAAGCATCCTCCATAACTTTTGCGCCCATAACTGCTTTTAAGCCTGCAAGTTCAAATCCCAAATCTAAACCACCACACCCTGAAAACAAAGATAATAAATTAAATTTGTTTTCATCATAAGCAATTTTATCCAATTCTATTTCTTCACAACAATCAGCAAATGCTTGTCTCTCTTGCTCTATCTTTTGATTTAATAATTCTTTCACCTCATCAACCTTATAATCTGGCGCTGGCTTGAATTTGCCTCGTCCACGCTCTTTTAGTATTACTGCCATTTTTATCACCTCATACTATTCTATCTGTTCCTGCGTTGTTATCATTTATGTCATCTGTATTCTTTATATGTAGCTTATTCATATACATAATCAGGCGTTCTGCCACCTCATTCCCCTTAACCTGTAATGGTCTGTCAAACACTAATTCTGGAACTAACTTCCCATTCTCTGCACTCCAATCCACTTGAACAGACAAAGGGCGATTGCCATCCCATTTTTCCTCAAAAGTTCGATAATTCAACGCCTTACATGCAAAATAAATCTCTGGATGGTTTCTTACATATTCTTGTATAGGTATCATTTTGTCAATAACTTCCTGAGCCGTTTTTACACTTTCATCCATCAATATGTAATTCGCCACTCCGCTGTCAGGAATAATGTTCCCGCATATACTGGCATTTCTTTTGTCATCTGACAAATTATTTCCAGCATAAACATCTATAACCTGTTCCTCTGTTAGAATCATTTTCCCTGACAAATCTCCACTGTTCTTATTCATCAATTCAAATTTCCATCCAAGTGTAATGGCTCCCTTATTAGTTCGTTTAAATCTATTTCTATAAATCAGCATCCGCTCTGCGAATCTATCTTTAATAGCAGTTGTAGAGTTTTCAATTACAACTTCCCATTCTGAACCAAATAACTGTTCTGCTCGTTCGGCGCTCATTTTATTTTCAATAAAATCTGCATTCTCTTTTTTATAGGAGATTTTGATTTCTATTGTTTCACTTTTATCATTTTCTGCAAGAATATAGATGTCAGTCTTAGGTTCTCCTTTAGAACAAGTTGGCTTATCAGACATAATAATTTTATATTGCCGACCTTGAAATTTAAACACTGTCCCCTCCGACATCAAACCTTTTATTCTTCTTTCAGCATCTCCAAAATCTCCCATAATCAAGCCTCCTAAGATATTTTTACAAACTGCTGACACTCCAACGGCTAAAGCACTTTGGGTTCTTATATACATTCACTTCCAAAGATACCCTCGTATCCATTCGCGATAGCATAAGGCTCGTGT
>CAQBGY010000645.1 GCA_948759685.1 uncultured Eubacterium sp. | reverse complement strand
CTCTGGCAGGATAACAGCTATGAACCGCGCCCTGGTGATATTATTTTCTTTGACTGGAATGATGAGAATGGTCAAGATGGATTGACCGACCATGTAGGCATCGTGGAAAAAGTAGAAAACGGATTTGTCTATACCATCGAAGGGAACTCCAGCGATAGTTGCCGGGAAAGACGATATTCTATCGGGCATTATGAGATTTATGGGTACGGGACACCGGCCTATTAAAAGCCAGCCGCCAATCGGCGGCTGGTACATAAAAAATCGTCATCAATCTGATATGCCTCATATTTTTGTAAGAGGTATTGCCCTACTATTAAATACCCCCTCGCGAAATTATATTGACACTTTTATCGAGAGACAGTTACCTTATATTTTTCTGCTTCTTGGGGTCAGTTGGTTTAGTGGCCTTTTATTGAGTTAAGTGTTCCACCTTTATTTGCCACATATAAAGCAACTGCCCAAGTGCGCATAGCCGTTCTCGTTTTCTCGACAATAAAGGTTCCTTTAAACAAATCTCGGATATACTCTCTGGAGAATTAGCTTCACAAAGATCAAATAGTTCGCACCCATTGGGACCTAAACCGTATGTCATTTTATATAGCGCATAAAAAGCTGCAAATTCTTCCATCCCAACTCCGTTGCTTTGTAGTTCAGTTGACATATAGACCTCATTTTTGCAATCTATAATCAGCGGAGCAGCTATATGCATAAACTGCGCTAATATGTTTTTAGTGGCAACTGGTTCGGATCTATAAAGTGTTGTGAAAAGTAAAGGACTGTTTTTTCTTAGATTATAAAATTCAGTACAAAATTCAGATACATATTTTGAAAGAGATCTTGTATATGAGTTTTTCTTTGGAACAAGCTCACTAAACTGCCCCATCATCTCAGAAAACATATCCTCATGTTTCTTTTTATAGCTTGGCTTAATCCAGTTGGTGAAAAAGTCATCTATTGTATCTTTGGTAATAACATCCTGTGCAGCAAAAATTCTTAGGGCCGCAAAATATAACTGTCCGGGATTATAATCCATTAAAGAGTATTCGCAACATCTAAAAATTATATCGCTCGGAACATCCTTTTTCACAACATAATTCCAGAGCTTTTCACAAATATTGTATTGGACATATTCTTCTGCCCTTGATTTGCCATAGAGTCTACGTTCCAGCATATCAGCCATGCTTTCCATAATAGACATTGCACCAAAATTGAGCGTCTTATGGATTGGCTTGCGATCCTGTACCAGCAGCAAATCGATTTGAGGTAACGTCCAGTCACCGTATCCTAATTCCTCTAATATTTCATCTTTTTCAAGCTTTGCAGCAGTTATATTTATAAAATTGTAGGACTCATAAGTCCAAGAATCCATATCTCCTACTGCAATGCCTTGACGAATAACCCAACTATCTATTTCAGGATCTATCGGTATATTTTGAGGAATTTCAGTTTCATTACTATTTGCCAATTTATAGAGTATATTCCTTATCTTTGTATAGAAGGTGGCCATACTGAAATTACCAAACGTCGTACACATATTCTGTAAAAAATGAAAATACTCATGAAAAAAAGTTCCCAAATGCTCAACATCATCTTCTACTTTTACAAAGTCAAAAGGAACATTCAATTTTATAATAAAACAATCTTGATAGTACTCTCCACAAACGCCTGATCTCATTTATCATTCACCAAATTTCTTTCCGTTTTTTATATTGCCACACTTAATTCCCCATTATCTTGGACTGAACAAAAGTCAGTTGCGCAGATGCTTCACTAAAATCATATAGAAAATCGCTTCTTCTAATAATTTAAGTAAATTATACTCAAAAAGAAAGTATTAGTCAATCCATGATTGCGGCTAAGTCTACGGAGCGTGGATTGCTTTCGTAGACTTTATACGATAGAATGTGATCCGAGGTGAAAAACATGGACATCAAAAGAAAAAGAGAACTTTTGGACGCATGGAAAAATCGCCGCCCGGAAATGGGCGTTATTTCCATCCGCTGCCAAACAACGGGTGATTTGTTTCTGGGAATTTCCAAGGATACAAGATCGGATTTTAGCAGCAATCGCTTTAAGCTGTCCGCGAACGGCCATCCGAACAGGCGGCTTCAAGAATTGTGGAATCGGTATGGCGAAGCTGATTTTGAGTTTTCGGTTGTCAAAATTCTCGAATATGAAAGCCCGACAGATGACCATACCGATGAATTGAAACTGCTTCTGGAGAGATGCCTTATGGAAGCGCCGCAGGCAAGGAGGATTTGGAAATGAACGAGAAAATTGTTGTGTCCGCAGACGGGTATGACCGCGTGGATGGTCGTAACGCTTACCGCTCCTGCATCAAGCGGATCACGCTGGGTACTCCCGTCCTGGGAGAGAATCAGTCTATGCAGATCGCGGCGCAGTTGTGGACGGCGCAGGAGGATGGTACGCTGAACATGAGCGCCGAACTTCCTATTCATCAGGTGTTTGATTTGATGATCGTCCTTAGCCGCACACTGTTGTACTTTAAGGAGGCTTACCGCTTTCCTCTGCTGTATGACCCTGACAAACCCACCATTGAGCGAATCGGCTTGCAGGGAAATGCCCTTCCTGTGTCGATCTGCACAGAGAATCCGAACATCAACAAAGATATACAAGACTTCGCCCAGGCGCTGAACGACCTGGGAGAACTGACCGGGGAGCGGCTTAGAACGCTGACCAGAATCCTGAACGAATTGGAGTGTTATTGAAAATGGAGTGGAACTATCTTCTGTCACCGGCCAGACAGTTGACAGAAGATGAACAGTCCCTTGTCTGGCAAAAACCCGCTTCCCATGTGGAGAGCGAGGCGGAACGACGCATCTGTGAAGCTGTCAAGCGCAACTGGAATCGGGGCGAAATGAAAATCTCGACCATCCTTTTGGAAGGCGATGCCGGTTCCGGCAAGACACAGCTTGCGAAAGCCTTATCCGCCGATTTTGGCCTCCCTTATACAAAAGTGACCTGTTTCGCGGATATGGACAAATCTGATGTGCTGGGCGCAATCCTGCCGGTACTGCCGGAAAAGGACGGCCAGCAGAGCAG
>CAQBGY010000644.1 GCA_948759685.1 uncultured Eubacterium sp. | reverse complement strand
GGCGGGATGCTTCTGCTCATCGCCGCCGCCACGCACTTCTCCGGAAGTGGGAATCTGGACAACATCAAGTCCAAGACTGTTGGCGACGGCCAGCATGGAACCGCCCGCTGGGCCAACAGGAAGGAGATCCAGCAGACCTACCGGCACATCCCCTTCCATGTGAGCGAGTGGCGCTCCGGCAAGAATCTGCCTAAAGCACAGGGTCTGGTGCTGGGCTGTGTCGGGAAGAAGAACGCCGTCACTGCCCTGGTGGACACGGATGACATCCACTGCGTGCGCTTCGTTTCTTGACAATCTGCGTAGAAATACGCAATAAAACAAGACAGATTTCGCAAGGAATCTGAACTCTATGCTTGATTGGGCAGGGGAAGTGCCTGCTAACCCCGGTGTGACGGGTAATCAAAACTCTAATACTCCGACGTGCGCCCATAGTGTCATATGGGACGTACGGAGCTCGGTGAAGAGCGGATACGTGGTCTGAGACGGCCATGCCCGCAGGAGGCTATAAATCGGTCATGTCCAGTATGTTTTGTTGCAACCGACATATGTCCTGAGTGTACGGCTCGTAAATGTCAGGATGGTAATACAGCCATCCGCCCCCATGCGGGGTACTGCCGCCGTTGAAATTTGCAATGGTGGAAAACGGCAGAAAACCGAAAAGGTCGAATGTCTTTGGCAGAAGCTCACACCAGCCAAAGATGGCAGTCGGGCTAAAGGGACGGGCTAAAACCGATATGAAAAGCTAAAGCATAGGGAACGAAGGAACCATGGACGGCACTTCATTCTGTTGAAGTAAGTAAAGTGGCACCTTTGCCGCGCAGGCAGGAAATGGCCTGCTAATCCATGGGGCAGCAGCCCGTAGTAGCGATGATGTCCGCAATAATAAGGCGGACGGAGCGAAGGGGCATAGTCAGTGCAGATTCGTATGTGAACAGAAAGTCGAGGAAGCCGTAGGCATACCTGACTAAAACCAGAAACACCAATTCCGGAAAGGAGGCGGTGCGTATGGCACAACAATTCGACTACCCGAAAACCGAAACCCAACTACGCGAAATCCAGGATAAGCTGTATCAGCACAGCAAGGAGGCTCGTGACGCAGGTGACCGCCCAGCGTTTAAGGGGCTTCTGGAAATCATGTCAGCAGAAGTAACCATTATCACAGCAATCCACAACATTAAAAGCAACCACGGCAGTGAAACTCCCGGTGTGGACTCCAAAACTATGCGCAATGATTATCTGCATAATCCTTTTTCCTGGGTAGTTAACGATATTCAGAGCGCATTCAGACACTATGAACCACAGAAAATACGCCGGGTGTACATCGACAAACCAGGAAAATCCGAAAAGCGTCCGCTGGGTATTCCCACTATACGGGATAGAATCGTACAGGAATGCATGAGAATCGTGCTGGAACCTATTTTTGAAGCACAGTTCTTTGCCCATTCCTACGGTTTTCGGCCCATGCGGGACGCACCTATGGCATTAGAACGAACAAAAGAACTTGTATTCAACACAGGCTATTACTGGATTGTCGAGGGAGACATCAGCAAATGCTTTGACCGCATAGATCACTCTATTCTGCTAAAACGCCTATACCACATGGGCGTGAAGGACAGGCGGGTACTGCAAATCATCAAAGCTATGCTGAAAGCCGGGGTCATGGACGAATGCGAGGTAAATGCGGAAGGAACACCTCAGGGCGGATTGATTAGCCCATTGTTGGCAAATGTCTATTTGGATATCATGGATGAATGGATTACCAAACAATGGGAATTAAAACACACCCAATATCAATACGCACAGGTACAAAGCCGATACGCCGCTATGCGGAAGAGAACGCACCTGATACCAGGCTGTCTTGTCAGATACGCAGACGACTTTGTTATCATCACTGATACCCGCGCCCACGCCGAGAATTGGAAGATACGGTTACAAACTTTTCTCCAAAACAAAATGAAACTGACATTATCCCAAGAAAAAACGCTGATAACAGATATCCGAAAGAAACACATCAAATTTTTAGGTTATGAGTTCAAAATGGTTCGGGGGAAGTCCCGCCGGGGTTACATTCCACGGACGATTCCGGACCGGGACCGACTAAAGCGGAAAGCTGATAAAATCGCGGAGGACATCAAGAAAATCCCGCGCAATTACAGCCGGGAACAGATGATTGGCGCAATGAACCGCATCAACAGCCAGATTAGAGGGATTATCCAATACTACCAGTGTTGCACATGGGTAAATATATCCATGCAGAAACACAGCAGGCGGCTGCAACTCACAGCAATGCGTCGACTGAGGCAGTATAAAGGGGAATGGATTCCGGCAAATGAAGTACAAAATCTTCCCCGTGTCCACCAGAAATATAAGCAAAAGATTCCCTCAATCAAATACCGCGATATTTATGTAGGCTTCACCGCGCTTACCTTTTGCAGATGGGAACGCACTCCAGGTAAAAATCAAGCCGAAACACCTTATACTGAAGAAGGCAGACAGATACACTTTGAACGAACGAAGAAAAAGAAAATCCAGGCTCGGCTTGACGAAATGTATTCGGAGAAAACAGCTCAAATCATTCTCCACGGGAAATGGAACAAGCTCAATAATTTTGAGTTTATCATGAACAGGGCTTATGCCCTCAACCGCGACAAGCTTAAATGCCGTGTCTGCGGAGGGTGGCTCATTTCTGGTACTCCATATGCCCATCGCATTAACCCTAATCTCCCATTGAACAAGGTAAACAGGGTCAACAATCTGGTTTCGCTCCATAAGAAATGCTTTATGGCGGTAAATGACCCCAACTATGATATTAACCAATTTGATGTAAAAGCTCAAAATAAAATCATCGGTTATAGGGAAAAACTGGTTATTTCACATACACGCAACAATCAATCTGCATTGATGGAGCGCCGTGTGCGGTGAAAGTCGCATGCACGGTGCGAAGCGGGGGAAAATCCGCTCTGACTGCTGCTCTCTCATGAGGGCAGTAAAAGCGGCGGATTACCTATCGCTATCTGATGATCGGCGCGTCCGGCGTGGGCAAGACGGCGTTCTTTCTCTACCCCAACA
>CAQBGY010000643.1 GCA_948759685.1 uncultured Eubacterium sp. | reverse complement strand
ACACGACGCTCTTCCGATCTGGCTGAGGTTTTGCCGGCCTATGAGCGGGCTCTCTTCTGCTCCTGTGGGAGAAACCGAGACAAGGATGTTTCAAATAAGTGGTGTGTCTTTGCACAGCATATTGGCAGACATCCTCAATACGATGGAACGTCCATTGTATAAGAACTTTTTCCGTTTACGGCTGGTACACAGACGGCTAGTACCCCTTCAGGAAGAGAATTCGGAATGCTTCTAACCTTAACTCAAATTCGGGTGACAAATTCAACGCTGTTGGCAATAGATGTAATCGTCTCATCAGAGACAGAGCCATCAAACTCAAAAGCGACATAAACCAACGCATTACCATCATAAGCGAGGATACCATGGTTGATTTTAGGTGTGTTTTCAGAATTGAAGGCTGTAACAAGGACAGGTGAATAGTACACATCCACCGTAGCCGTTTCCCCTACATCCGTTTTTTGAACAACAGTATAGCTATCTTTAACATCAAACTGATAATCATTTCCTAAAGCGATTTGATTATATATAGCCATCAACTTATCTTCAGCTTCTTCGTCTAAGTCAAAGACATTATAGCCAACAGCGCCGACACAGTTTTCTTCCTTATCATAGATAGCAACACGGGACCAGACACCACCGTATAGATAAGTTTCAGCCTGAGAATCGAATTCGCCAGTGAACCATCCGTCAGGAAGAGCGACTTGAATATTGAATGGTGTTACTTCAAAAATGTTCTTATTGAAAATAGTTTTTTCCGCATCACTCGCGGGAAAAGTCATCTGATGCAAAACATATCCATCAGGTAATTCAGAAGAAGCAGGGGAAGCCTGTGTACAGGCACTGAGCATTAGCAACACTATGCCTACAAACACCAAAAGATTCAGAGGAAAGCGTATTCTTTTCATAAAGATAATCCTCCTAAAAATATACCTCTTCTGCCCAAGTTGTTTAGCTTGGGCAGAAGAAGGAAGGGATACAAATACAGTATGTTGGCCGTCGCTGGAGCTAATTAGCTGTTGGGAATCTGCACTGTACCAACATTGGGATTGTTATAGCTAGAATTATCGTAGTAGTAGTGAAGGATATCTTTCCAGCTATATCCAAGAGAGTCAGCGAGGTAATTTGAACCATTCTGGCGAAGCCGTCCTGTACCCTTTCCGGTTGTATTGGCGCTACCGGCAAAATAGGATGCATAAAACACTTTGCCGCCAGTATCAGAGCTGCTAACCATACGCCAACCGGCCAAATCGCTGACAGCATCTCGAACAATCTGTGTATTCGCACTAGTGGTCTCAAGCTCGCTTTTATAGGCAACATCGCCGTATTTGATGTCACAACCATAGAGTTCGCGGCGATATTCTGCCTTAATAGCCCACCAGCCGCACATTTTAACTGCTATGATGTTCGCTTTCAGAGCGTCCGTGTCATATCCCGCGTTACCAATTTCATTGCATGTCACATTAACGATGAACTCTTCAAAGGGTTCTTCTGGGTGCACTGTTTTATTATCGTCCATTACATCAATCGTAGCTGGCTCAGAGCCACAGTCGAAGAAACCGTAACCTTTTCTAGAAGTGCTGTCAGAAAGCGCATTTGCTCCATTTAGTTCGCTGGGACAACCAAGCATTGTTCCAATGCTCCAACCATCGTTATCTTTGACAAGGATGACAAGGTGGCTGCTGATTCCATTAGAGAAATATCCGTTATCCTCATTTACGGTAATATCCACATCGACCTTGTAGCATTCATAAGTGGACTCGCTGGAAAAGTATTTCATAAGCTCAGGGTAAACTTTGGGCGCGTAGCTGTTGTCAACTTTTTTGACAGTGAGCACATCAACTGAGTTAACGGTAAGAATCCCAATATTGTTTTCCAGGTTGCTATCATTAGAGACAAACGCTTGATAATCCCCTTGGATATCGGGAGCGTAGTAGGACACCCAATTGTCCCAGTTCCCAGAATTAATACTCTCCAAATAGTCGACGACCATGGCTTCATTGGAATTCATTTGGACGTCCGTAGCCAGTGCGCTAACCGAGAGGGACATAATGATAGTCAAAGACAAAAAAGCGGAAAGAATCCTGTTGAATTTTTTCATATCGAACCTCCAAAGTTTGTAAAATCAGCTAGTGCTATTCCATTTTTTGCGATATGGCAAAATTTCCAGTTGCGCTTAAGGAGGCAATGCACTTGCCATCCAAGCAGAGTGTCCAAACTTCGCACTGTTTACGTTGCTTGTGCAGATACAGAAACTTCAGGTTGCTCTTTTCCGTCCACTGTAGCATTTAGGATTAAATTGTAAGTTTTTCCTCTGCTCACAGTGCTGGTTTCAGAAATACTAACCATACCTTTCCCGGAACCGCTCCATGAATCAATGGTATTGTTTCCTTGCTTTAGCGTGAGCGTCACAGATATTTCCGCATCTTTGTTTCCAGAATGATAGGTTGCTTCACAGTAGGCCGTGGTCCCTTTGATGCTTAAATTAGGTCTTCCTGTGATTGCTCGACAATCTGTTGCAAAAATCGGGTGAACTGTGAAAGACATCATAAATACCAATACCAGCAAAGGTATAATCCGCTTTTTCATAAGAAACACCTCCTTCCTGCGGTGCACAAAACTATGTTTTGTGCCTTTACACTACTAACGCAGAAAGGAGGTCATTTCTTACAAAATTCCCAAAGTTTTTATTATTTTGTCATTTTGCTTAAAGAAATACTATTTGCCATTTTTAGAAGTTCCTCTTTATTTACAAAACCATCAATTAAAAACTGTATTTTTTCTCTTTCGTCATACCAAATTATAGCATTACTCTCTTGTGAATCTGACGATAAATATAAATATCCATTGTAACCATTAACCTTCACCTCTGAAATTTCCATATTTTCAGTTTTAACTATCAGTGCTGATCCACTTCCTGTATGTGCATATTCGAAATAAATGATCATTTCTTCTTTATTTCTATACCTAATTACAACGCTTTCAGTTAGTTTGTTGATTTCTCCAACTGAATCATATCCTGAAGGCAACGCCGTTATGTCATACCGTGGCATATCTTCCGAATCCGACGAACTAA
>CAQBGY010000642.1 GCA_948759685.1 uncultured Eubacterium sp. | reverse complement strand
ACGGCAATACCACACTGTTTTCTCTTGTTGATTTCAAAGGGCTTAACAAGCTGTCATCTATTCATCGGGCATACATGAACGGTCAGTTTGGTGTAATTCCACAGATAATATAACATAATTAAGTGAAACAATCAGATGGAAATTAAGCGATATTCTGACGAAAGTGACGCATATTACGAAGCTCGCAAACTTTGGAATGAATTCAAAGAAATTGCGTTATTCGAAGCTCGTTATTATCTTAAACATAAGGTATTAGAAATACTTTCAAATTACATAATAAAAAATACAATTACAATTGAAGAAGGCGAAATTTTTTATCGCGCAAGAATAATTGATGACAAAGCTCTTAAGGATCATATGGTATATCAATGTTACGGACTTCCAGATGGGGAACGTCTTAACATCAAATATCATAGCAAATCGAATCCATTTAGAGGATTAAGCAAAGAGGCTTCTTTTGTGCCCCCAAAAGAGATTTATATCAAAGAAGGTCGAGCAAATCCTAAATATGTCCGTTGTTTATATATGGCAGAAAGTCCAGTTACAGCATTATTTGAAGTAAGACCATTAATTTCTGATTCAGTAAATATAGCTCAGATTAAAGTCAATCAAAAGCTAAAAGTAGCCGATATAACAATTGACTTAAATATGAATTATTATAAAGATGCAGAATTTGAACTTTGTATTATGAACATGATACAAGGAGCATTTTCAAAACCTACAAATAATCCAGATGATTATATCCCTTCGCAAATAATATCTGAATACTTAAAAAGTATAGGATATGAAGGCATTAGATTTAACAGCTCTTTGCATCAAGATGGAGTAAATCTTACTGTATATAATTTCTCAAAATGTGAGGCCATATCTTCACAAGATTTTAGAATTGAAGATATAAAAATAACTGCGCGCGCTGCTTGTGGAAATGCAAATTATGACGGAGATTTGTTTAGGATTCAAGATAATACTCCTTGTTATTTGAATCTCGATTTTTAAAAAACTGAGTTTAGAGCCGGCTTTACACTGCGGAAACGGATAGAGGCATAACGGCTTCCAGTATAATCGCGTTAGCACTTGCAAAGCAAGAATTAGAGTCGTCACACCATACGGATCTGTTGTGCATTATCTAATCTTCTATGGCAATATGATACCAGTCCAAGTATCTCCAACGCATCTTGTTCTGATATATTCCAAATATATTTTGGTGCATGTGCTTCCGTATTTCGGAACATTCCGCACAATCCTTTAAGTATATTACAAAATCCCTTGTGTTCATCTATTTCAGATGGAGATGTATATTTGTTGATTATTAAGATTGGGTTTGTACTGAAAACTTGTTCAATTAATGCCACACCATCAGTAGTCAATCCAGACAAATCTCTAATTCTCTGAAATAATCCTTTATTTGCTTCAAATACTGAATGAAAGTAGTTATTTGCAAGCAGTTCAGGTAAACAATATTTGAATATTTCCTTATGTGAGTCACGATGCTCTAACTGTTTTTTCAAAGTCTTAGCTCGTTGTTCTGCATCTGTGACGGTCTTTGATCGCAAACATTCATAAATCCTTCCATCTTCCCTTATTTCAAATCCCACAAAGGACAATATGGCACTAACATTATTAAGAACATCGTGATAATGACTGGAATTTGCAACATACGATGCAGGTTCTAATACAAGTTTTATGAAATTCATTATTTGATTAGAACAATTTTTGTCATTCTGATAAATAACGAAAGCGTTATATATGCGCCGCCATTTCGTTGAAAGCTCTATTTGGTCTATCAGAGAAACTTGTTTCAATATCAAGGATAATTGAGTTCCAGTTACTTCTTCACCCAATAGTCTTGCTAACTGCTCCAATTGTCCTCTTGAAAAACAAGGTGCTATCATATTATTTTAGTTTTTCTTTTATGATTAACCAATGCAGCTTTAATACGGCATACGTATTCCTTGTGGCTTTCATTCGATGCGATTTTGGGAATATCAACCTTAAAATGATTAGCCCATATATTAGCACTAAATCCAATTATTCGGTAGAGTAGTGAATTCGGATTTTCTTTTAGGGTGTCATCGGCAAACTGTAAAGCATACTCAATCCTATCATCAATATCCGGATAACTCGTTGCTGTCAACGTTGGATTGATGAATGCAGATGCAACAAGAGCTAAAATTATACCCGCAAAAATTGTATTTTCGTTTTTCGTTGCCTCTCCCCATCTTTTAAGGTGAAGGATGGCATGTTTATCAGCATCAAGCTCATTGAACGGAGTATCTTCATCGTGTTCAAATATGAAATGTCCAAACTCATGATGTAGAATATATGTTAGCCCAGCAATAGTCATAGAATCTGAAAAGTCCGTATATTTATTGGGCTTTGATGTGTTGGGAAACCGAAAAAGTTTACCACGAGATGCCGCCATATAGTTGTTATCATTTTCATTTGGTAAAAGCATTTTTAATGCTTCAGATAACATTTCACCAGCCTCTCTGCAATAAGATTCAGCTTCTTCTTTTGAAATTGAGGCTTCTCCTTCAACGTTATCAGTAAGAACCAAGCAGCAATCATTAATTACTAAAAAGGCGTAACAGATGAGATATAAAAATTCACAGTAATTATCGTTTACTTCTATGACATTTTCTCCTGTTAATGAAGCCGGTTGCCCTACTGGAGCATCATTCAACACATATTTAATGCCTTTCTTTAATCCATTATCAATAGCTTGTATGTGGATATTATCGCTCACTACTATATGAAATAACGATAAAACCCTGTCCATTATATGACCAACAGGGAAATGGAGCATTTGATTGTTTTGTGGCATATTTAATTCTATTTTTTGCATTTAGTTATCTCATCGGTCAGCAGGTGGATTGTTGATGACGGATTGGTGTATGCCTCTTTGGATTTTGCCCGTTTGGCGGCTTCTTCAATCGCGTCTATCAAGACCTTTTTCATTGCCGTGGAGAATACGCCTTTCTGATAATCCGCGTCTATGCCTTTCAGCATTGAAAGACACTCGGCAGATGACAGCTCCTTGTTGGTGTCCTTATAATGTAACAGAAACCAATACT
>CAQBGY010000641.1:2043-3075 GCA_948759685.1 uncultured Eubacterium sp. | reverse complement strand
TTTGACTGCACCATCAAATTAATAGGATAATCAACAAAACACATATTCAGTACTTCATGTTGCACCATTGTTGTTGCGTTAACTTTTCCAAGTGATTGATGGTAGGCTACGATTATCTCGTGCAAATACGACACAAACTCGTCTGGTAAAATAGCGTCCAACTGTGACCAAATCTTATCTGCGATTTTATCAAGAGTGGCTGAATGCTTGCTCTCAAACGAATTCAGTTCACTTCGCTGCCGTTCAACCATGCTTCCTCTTTGTGTGAAAAACGACTCCTTTAATGAGGCAAGCTGCTCATCAGTGATTGGGGGGAGTTCTTTTTCAATCTCATTGACAAAAGCTATTACAGTATTTCTAAGAATAATCAAATCCTCGTAATCTTTCTTTCTCTGACTTGAGAAGAGGTAGTTCAAACCATTAATAAGGCCAGGAAGAATATCTTCAGAATATTTCTTGAAGAGTACACTAAAACGACTTTTAATTTGCGCAAGAGCTTCAAAGTAGT
Organism: uncultured Eubacterium sp.; assembly: GCA_948759685.1. Next base: position 2,567 of record CAQBGY010000641.1, on the reverse strand, counting down.
CTGTTGCTCCAGTGTAGTTCTCGCTCATTGTGTCGGACAGAAGCCCCTCTTTTTTCTTTTTTGTTTTTACATAATACTTATCCACAGAGGACAGCTTGGTATCAAGCCGCTCAATCTCACTCAAAATGGCTCTGGCTTCAGCGATTGTCTGGCTGGACTTTGTGTTAACAGCATTACAGTTTGCTTTATAAGTGCTTTCTAAACTCGAAAGCGCACTTTTGTGCCGGGTGAGCAAAAGCGCCCTGTCGCGGTCATAGTTCTGCTGAGTGGTCGCTATCAACTGTTCTGCACCATCAGCAAAGACGTTAATGTCCGAAATCAATGCAATGATTTCTTTTTGTGAAATTGCATTCATAACAAATCACTTCCCTTAGCTTACCTGCCCATCAGTGGACTGTTTTGATACTAATTGCCTGAAATTGCCGATCACTTGTTTTCTAATTCGTACTTACACTGTCCTTCACATGATTTCCCAAAGCCTACGACTAAGGAAGTGGTGACCTGGAGAGGGTAGCTAAAGATTT
>CAQBGY010000641.1:396-2033 GCA_948759685.1 uncultured Eubacterium sp. | reverse complement strand
CCACCATTTCACCACCAATGCTTGGATCGCTCGTATTGCAAATGAGGGTGTATTGCCTTAGGTTGTTAAGAAGCCTCGGTGTATAACCTTTATTTGAGGAATTCAAGATATCGATAATTAGTTTAATACCAATACTTGTAATAAAATTAATATCTACTGATATTCCCGGCTCAAATCTAACACCCTCAACGTTCTCCTGATTTGAATAGATATGATGGTTGGCCTCCACACGCCCTGACAGATTTCCACCGTCACCTAATGCGCATTCATAGCAAGGCATACCACGGTTTGGAATGTGATAGAAAATTTCGCCGGCATACGCCCGCTCCCAAAAACCTATCGAAATAAAGGCAGCGGAGTAGTAGATGCTGATGCGGTTCGTGTAGACATCCGCAATCCTGTTATCAGCGCAACCCACAAAGATCGTTTCACCCGGGATGCAGAAGTCATCCAGCATTTCCTTTGGAAGATTTTGCACAATACCCTCAAATGTGCTTATCTTAACCTTGGGATTTATATTTTTTAGCTTCCTTGTCAGGGCGTTGATTTTCAAATCGCCAACATCTTCAATTCCGCACTGATGCCTACAAACATTGTGATATTCAACTACATCAGGATCAGCTAGGATAAAATTCTCAACACCAGCCCTGGCAAGCTCCATAGCAACTAGGCTTCCAACAGAACCGCATCCCAAGACAATAACCCGTTTCTGTTTCATGACATCTGTTTCTAAAATGCTCTTATTACGGGAAAAAATGCTCTGATACAGTCCGTAGGATTCCGTCCTGATTTTTTTGCCATTATAGTAGAATTCAATCCCATCAGGAGTAATAATCCCACAAAATCCGTCTTCACAGGGTTCAGTCTTTTCATCCAAAACCGTCCCGAGGAGGTCACCTCGTTCGTACAGCTCTTCGGGAAAAACATTGAAAATTCCAGTGGACTCAAAATATTTCCCAAATATGACACCTGGTTTTTTGGTATGGAGCTGCTCATCAGAGATGAATACAGTAAGATCAATATCCTCCCCGAAAAAGTTCTTAGGGATTTTTATGTCCATCATCTTGTCTCTCCTTCTTCGTCAGCCGTATAATACGTGCCAGAGAATCACGCACTTCGATGGTTCTTCCTTTTGCTTGCGTCTGTAGCTCACGGCTCTTCCGTAATTTTGCCTTTGCAAAAGATTCTTTAAAAAGCCTTTGCCGATATACATACCAGGCTCCCTTATAGCTCATGAAAACCAATTTTAGTGATTCAGACATAACAAAGCCGACTTCTGCGGGACTATCCAGGGAATCCTGATAGAGAACGAGCATTCCGTTCTTTGTTGTAAGCGCAACCTCTGCACCTACTTCATCAGCCAAGAAAGATATATCCTCCACAATTTCATCCAGAATTCGCTCTTGCGTTGGATTATCCAAATTAATGCCATCAGGAGTAAAACCTTTGCGGTAGTTTGCTGCTAATTCAGGAGAGATGAGCTTCAAGAATGACGCGAAACTAACAGATCGATGACATTCCTCATCAACAGTATTCTGGCTTGAAGCAGTTGAGTTTAGTATGTTATCCATCAGCCTAATAAACTGGTCTGGCGTCTTATAACGCAACAATTCATCAGGGATGAGTCTGTTTCCGAC
>CAQBGY010000641.1:0-386 GCA_948759685.1 uncultured Eubacterium sp. | reverse complement strand
CGACTTCATACGGGATAATCGAGTGACGATATGGTTGACCAACATGATATACAGTCAAGCGGAACCCTGGGTCGATATTTACAAGAGCAGAAATTGCCCCGCATTCCCTCATAGATGCGTACTTTGCATTCGTGCCATTGTCGGTTGTGGAAAAGCGGTCAAATGAGCCTGGATGCCTATGCCACAGTCCAATTAAATCCAATTTCTTCTCATAGAGATTAGCAATCTTCCGAATCAAGTGTTCTGTATACTTTTGGTCATACTCGAAATATGCAACCTCAAAGATAGACTTTGGGCCAGGATCAATAGCTTCAATTACATACCACACGTCATCTATTACGGTGCCTAAAAATAAGCCCCCTGTTTCCGTTTTAATTTTCTCTGTG
>CAQBGY010000640.1 GCA_948759685.1 uncultured Eubacterium sp. | reverse complement strand
AATTGGAATTTAGGGGGATATGTATGATTGGTTTGTCTTTTGAAAATGTGAGAAGAAAATAACTAAGACTATATAAGGAGGTCAAAGCGTTGAGAAATGATATACTAATACGACAAGAAACGCATAAAGATTATAAAGAGATAATTTCAATGATTTTACGTTCATTTAGAGAAGGAACGGACTACTCGGATGGAACAGATATTATTGCTTTGGTAGAAGAAATACGTGATTCGGAATATTATATCCCTGAATTATCATTTATTGCTGAATTAGACGGTAAATTAGTAGGTCATTTTCTGTTTTCGAGATTTCCATTATCTTCAACACCAAATGGAGTACACATTGATGACAGGGAAGAAAAAAATATCGTTATGCTTGCACCTGTGGCTGTTCATGCAGACTACTTTCATCAGGGAATTGGCTCTGTAATGCTTACACAAGGCATTGAAAAAGTTAGAAATGCAGGATATAAAGGGATTACGGTTGAGGGCGATTATCATTTCTATAATCGTATTGGGTTTAAAACATCTTCAAAGTATAACATTTATCCGACAAGTGGGATACCGATGAAAGAGCCACGCTGTATGATGTGTCAAGAAACTTATGAGGGAGCATTGAAAAATATAAAGGGATATATTGTTTATGATATGTATTTCAATGCTTGAAACAAATTACAGTTGAACAAAATCGCTGCGCGATGGCCTTCCAAGGCTATGGCGCAGCTTTTTGTGTCACAGTAAAAAATAAACCACCGGTTATGCCGGTGAGTCCCCAGCTGCTTCAGCTTTAAGAAAAAAACCTCCCATGGTATGATAGATATGGGTTTGCCAACTATAAAAACATATATAGGACAATATGAAGTGACATCACATTTGTAGCAACGTGGATTTACCTGTATACTAAGTTTGGGATAAAACAATGGTAACAGGGATTACCGCATACAAAAGGAGGCCACCTAATGAAAAGAATGCTACGAATCGGAATGGATGTCAATAGCACAAACTATACCTTATGCGCAATTGAACCGAGATTTGATGGGGATGATATTATTTATGCGAATGTCAAGGTAACACCGGATCCAGACAATATCGTGCAGTTCATTGAGAATATAAAGAAAAAGGTAAAAGATGAATGCGATATTCTCTGCGGTTATGAGGCGGGATGCCTGGGTTTTTCTTTATACCATGAGCTGGTAAAGAAAGGGATACGCTGCACAATCCTTGCCCCGACAACAATGATGGCGCAGCAGGGAAAACGGATCAAAACAGATAAACGGGATGCATTGATGATAGCGCAGTGCCTTGCTTATGGCGGTTATCATGCGGTACACATCCCGACAGATAAAGATGATGATGTCAAGGTATATCTGCGCATGAGGGATGACCATAAGGTGGACTTAAAGAAGACAAAGCAGAGGATCAGTGCGTTCTGTTTAAGCCAGGGATTCCACTATGATGGCGGGAAATGGACGCAGGCGCATTTAAAGCGGCTGAAATCACTGGGGCTTAGCGGACTGGACAGGGAAACGCTTAATGAGTATCTGATCGCATATAAATATCAGGCAAACCGGATAGAAATCTTTGACAAAAGGATAGAGGAACTGGCATCTGAAACGAAGTATGTGGAGAAAGTAAAGAAGCTGGTATGCTTTCTCGGAGTAAAGACGCATACCGCATTATCCTGCGTGGTTGAAACCGGGGATTTCCAGCGGTTTGCAAAAGGGAATATTTATTCCGCATATCTGGGGCAGGTGCCGGGGGAGGATTCAAGCAGCGACAGCATCAACAGGCTGTCCATCACAAAAGCCGGGAACAGCCATTTGAGGAAACTGCTGATCGAGGCATCCAAAGGGATCTGCAAAGGGCAGATCGGGCATAAATCAAAGGATTTGAAGGCAAGGCAGAGAGGCAACCCGCCGGAGGTGGCCACGTATGCAGATAAAGCAAACGAGAGGCTGAGAAGAAAGTATTATAAGATGATAAGACATGGCAAGAAAAAGAATGTAGCGGTAACAGCGGCAGCAAGGGAGCTTGCCTGTTTTATATGGGGCATGATGACAGGCAACATCCGTATAGCGTGATATCAGGCAGCCATCCGCCCGTCAAGGGTAAATAAACTGCTGCGCAGCCCTTGACAGCCGACTGTCATCCTGATGGATGGAAATCAAGCTGATTAAGCAGGCGCAGCTGCATAATCAGCAGCAACTATTAAGAAAGAAAACTGAAGATATCCGGGAGAAGTCTTTTGCGGCTTCAAGGTTCGGGTTATCTGCGGCACCTCCTTGTCGGCAGTGCGAAAGCATTGATCCACGTATTAGGACAGCAGAGCCCACGGCGGACCATTGACCTGTAGGTAGCCAATCCACGAATAACGGAGTGGCCAAATGCCGGGAACTGTTAAACAAAGGGCTTCTCCAGGATATCTTCAGAAAATTTCGGCAAGAAGAAAGAAATTGCAGATAAGAACTCCCGCGTATTATATTAAGCATGATAAATGAACCTTTGCAAACAGAGGAAGATAACAATGAATAGATAGATTGAATATAACCCGAACCCACGCTCAAGGCGTGTCGGCGACTGCGCCTTGAGCGCATGTTGCAAAGCGGGCGCACATGGAACGAAGTTTTTGACGCTCATGTGGTGACGGTGGTGGACGGGAAATACTGGGACACATGGGACAGCGGCGGTAAGAATGTTATTTATTTTTGGGAGAGGGGATAACAATAGGAAAAGGAGCACTCTATGAAAGAGCAGATAATAGAGGTCAAAGATTATGTAACAAAATCCAATTTACCAGCGAGTGATTTTGTCATAAATCCTTATGTGGGATGTCCACATGGATGCAAATATTGTTATGCTTGCTTTATGAAACGCTTTACAAAACACGATGAAGAATGGGGAACATTTATTGATATAAAGCAATGCTCAACCCCTATTAACAAAAGAAGGCTGAATGGTAAAACTGTTTTCTTCTCCTCAGTCACAGATTGCTATAATCGGTATGAGGAAACATATTGTGTCACTCAAAACATATTAAGGCAACTGGTTTCTATTGACTGTACTGTAAATATTTCCACA
>CAQBGY010000639.1 GCA_948759685.1 uncultured Eubacterium sp. | reverse complement strand
GCAACGATTATCATATATTTTAATTGTTGTAGTGTCATACTTCCTCCAAACTAAGCAGCCTGATAATATTTTGATTGTAAATCGCTTCACATTAGACTATATCATATCCAGCAAAAGCCAATACCTTCAAAGCTCTTTCAAAATTTTCCTCTTTCACAAGAATATAATCTGTGTTAAAAGTTGATACGACAAATATTCCGATTTTGTTCTCTGCCAGAATATCAGCCAGTTGGGCGAGAATACCAATCATTGAAAAATCCAATATCCCCTGTATTCTGAAGCCTTTCCATCCATCCTCCCGTTCCAGCGTATTTGCAGGCGTATCTTCAGTAATACACACTAAGGAATATTCTTCATCCGTCCTTCCGATGAAATAAAACGCCTTATTTAATTCAATATCAGATTCTGATGCGACTTTACAAACAGTCATAGCATAGTCCAATTTCTTAAGTTCCATAATCATCTCCAAGCTGACAGTTATAAACGTCAAATTTATTATCTTTAAAGGCTTTTTTTCATCCAAATATGAGGGCAGCCTTCATCATCATCAATATCACTAAATTCAGTAAACCCTAAAGTCTGATAAAAAGCAGTTATCCTGCACTGGGCATGTAAAGCTAAACATTTTCCACCCCTTTTTTGAATATATTTTTCTGCTTCTTTGACAATAACAGAACCTATACTTTTACCACGATATTCTTTGATAACTGCAAGCCTTCCTAATATATATGTATTCATCACTGTATCCCAAAATATGCGGCATGTTGCAATAGGTATCTTATCCTCGTCAAACATTACAATATGTGTAGCTGTTTCATCTATATCATCAAATTCATTATGAAATCCCTGCTCATCTACAAATACTTTCTGTCTAACTTCTTTTGCATAATCGGGAATCCCCTCATAAATCACTGTTTCCATAATAAATTTATCCTCCTAAATATCGTCTTGCCGCCATCAATAATATTGAAATTATAGCACGCCCCCAACTGAATCACAATAATAAAAGCAAAAAAGCATCGTGGCAATGCCGAAGGCGGCAGAATCCCACCCACTCCCTACATTTTAGCTCAATATCCTTTTGGCATAAGTATTAATCTGGCTTATGCTCAATACGGTGATAATCGGATATGATGTTTCCTAATGTGATGCTTTCTAAACTTTGGCATAGGTCATTTCTTATTTTCTCATAAGAGCAGTCCAATACATTATGGATATTTTTTCCTATGGGGCATAGCTGCGAAGGCAGTGAATGAATGCCTATAAGTTTGGAACCAAAGGCTGGCTCTATCGCTTTACATATATGGTATAAGGTCACTTCATCCGGCGGACAGTTCAGTGTTGTTCCGCCTGTCCCGAATTTCACAGATATTATGCCATCCTTTTTCAATGAACTTATAATATTGCGGATTGTGACAGGATTGATCCCGGTTGATAACGCCAGAAGTTCACTGGTTACCTTCTGCTTATCCCCATATTCATAAATAAAAATAAGGCAGTGAATCGCAACCGAACATTTTGTACTGATATGCATGACATTACTCCTTTCCACGCTAGATTGTAGCATATATTTTTATTGCTGTAAATCTTGACACTACACCATGCGCCTGTTATAATGGTGTAAATTTTAGATTTACAGGAGAAACAAGCATGAAAGTTTCACAGATTATTTTTAGCCCGACAGGAGGAACGGAAAAGGTTGCAGATGCCATAACAAATACATGGGGACTGCCTGTAAATAAAATTGATTTGTCCAATGCAGAAACCGATTATTCCTCGCTTAGTTTTGAAAAAGATGATATTGCGCTTATTGCAGCTCCGTCTTTTGGCGGACGTGTTCCAAGCCTTGCCACTCAGAGAATCTCAAATATTCATGGCAGTCATACCCCCTGTGTAATTGTCTGCGTATATGGTAACAGGGCATATGAGGATACCCTGATTGAATTAAGCGATGCTGTTGAAAAAAGCGGCTTTCAGGTAATTGCTGCCATTGCCGCCATCGCAGAACATTCTATTATGCACCAGTACGCTGCAGGCAGACCGGACACTAAGGATAAAAAAGAATTAAGCGGCTTTGCGAAAAAAATATTAGAGAAAATAAACAGTAATCTGACCAGTCTTTCCACACCGCAGATTCCGGGAAACCGCCCCTACAAGAAAGCGGCTGGAATCGGCTTAGTACCCAAAGCGGACAATAACTGCACAGACTGTGGTCTTTGCGCCAGACAGTGCCCTGCACAGGCAATCAGCAAAGAAAATCCAAAAGTTACGGACAGTAAAAAATGTATTTCCTGTATGCGCTGTGTCGTACAATGCCCGCAGTCATCCCGCAAAGTAAATGGGGCTATGGTTTCTGTTGCGGCATTGGCAATGAAAAAAGCCTGTTCAACAAGGAAAGGGAATGAGCTTTATATTTAATTTCTTTCCGATGCCATGGAACGCACTACCTCTATGTCCTTTAAGCTGGTAAATACCCATCACCGCCACTGTGTTTTTACCATTGACAAAAACCTACGAAAGTTTTTCCTTGATGAAAATAAGCAGCAATCTGTTTTCACATCACAGACTGCTGCTTAAATTTTTGTTGAACCGATAGGCAATGCCCCATACGGTCTGTATGTAAAGCGGCTTGCCCGGATTGTCCTTTATCTTTTCCCTTATGTGGTGGATATGGCTCATGACAATATTGTAATCGCCGGAATACGGCTCCTGCCAGACAATATCACAGATCTGCTCTTTGCTGTATATTCTTCCCGGACTATTGGCTAATAGATATAAAATTTCAAACTCAATATGAGTAAGTCCAATTTCAATGTTATTTACCGTCATATTCTTTTTATCCGCATCAATTTCTAATGCTCCTATATGAAACGATGCTGCTTTTTCCGGTATATCAGAACAGTCATAATGAAAGACACCATGTATATTGTCCATTATTCTTTCGTAAGCATCTTCTTCGTTATCATTAAATGATAAAATAATAATCTTCCCCATTTACACTGCTTCTTTCTTATACCGTACCTCTCCAATCCTCCGTTCTATTCCAAAGGAAAAGAGGATTCATATTTGGGTTATTCC
>CAQBGY010000638.1 GCA_948759685.1 uncultured Eubacterium sp. | reverse complement strand
TATCAGAAAACGTCTTATTATGGAAGTGTAATTAAGTTGGTGCATATGGGGGTCTCCACCTCTGGCATTGCCCTTCAGCAGGCGGTCATGGAGGAATACCTGCCCTTTTTGTCCGGTGTTCTGTTGGAAAAAGGCATTATACAAAGTCCCTTAAAAGGCATCATCCGGAAAGGGAAAGAGCATTTTGTCTGTGACCGGAGGCTGGCATTGCGGTTGGAGGCGGTCAAAAACAAAAAGAAAAATGAGAAGCAGAGAGAGGCGCTGAACTCCCTGCGCCTGCATTACGACATGGACAAGGTGCAGAATCTAAGCGGTTTTGACCGCAGGCTTGTAAGTGTTCCGGGATTTTGCCCAAAAGACTGCCCGGCGGGGCATTTCTGCCGTTACCGGAAATATTTGAAACGGGCGTTAGATGGGGATATCACATTCCAAATCTGCAATCACAATTATCTGCTGGCAGATGCACTGCACAGGGAGAGAGGCAGCCGTTCGCTGCTTGTGGATTATGGGGCGCTTATCGTGGATGAGGCCCACCAGCTTCCAGAGGCGGCAAGACAGATGTATGGGATGAGCCTGTGTCGGGATAAGGTGCTGGAAATCAGCCATTATCTGGGAAGAGAACATCGCAAAATAGAAGCGAGAGGAATCCGGGAGACATATGCAAGGCTGCTTGACAGTATGACAGCAACCAAAGATGGAGAAAAGGATGGAGCTGACAGGGAGATATCTACCTGCCCGGAAGAATGTATGCCGATGTTAAAGGAAACGGCTTCTTTCTTTGAAAAGACAGCGGCAAAGTTAAAGGGAGGAATCCCCGCATGGCTTCTGAACCGGCTGGAAGAAGCAGCGGAGGTGCTGGAAGTGTTCAGCAGGCAGGAAAAATCCTGTGTCCTATATCTGCAGGAAGATAAGGATGGTAATTCGGTATTCTGTGCCACAAGCCGGGAGATACCGGAGCGGCTGTACAAAACCTTATGGGGAAAAAATTTCCCCGCCATTCTTACCAGCGGAACGCTGAAGGCAGGGAATGGATTTGAACGGACAAGGCAGTCAGTTGGACTTTGCGGACCAAGACCGGTCAAAGAGTGTGTGGCAGAGTCTCCGTTTGCTTACGATGAGAACTGCCTGCTCTATCTGCCGGACTCAGTAAAAGAATGCCGAAAGGGGAGCAGGAAAGAGGCAGAAATGGTTGCGAGGCATATTAAGTCGCTGGCTCGCTCAACGTGTGGGCATACACTGGTATTGTTCACATCCTATTCCCTGATGGGAAGTGTCTGCCGGATACTGCGGAAGGACATGCCTTTCCCGATAGTAGAGGTGTGGCGTCATGCCCAGGAGGAAATTGCAGCATTTAAGACGATGGAAAATGCTGTTCTTTTTGCAGCGGGTTCCTGTTGGGAGGGCGTGGATTTTCCGAGGGACATGGTGTCATCCCTGATTATCGTAAGGCTACCTTTTTCTGTTCCCGATCCCATCAGCGAGGCAGAGAGGGAAAACTACGGCACACTGCGGGAATATATACGAGCCATTGCCCTGCCGGATATGCAGAAGAAACTGCGGCAGGGATTCGGACGAGCAATCCGGACGGAGCAGGATACCTGCGTGGTGTCCATACTGGACCACCGGGCAGTACCCGGAGGGCGTTACCATAAGGATGTGCTGTGTGTTCTGCCGAAATGCAAAAGAACAGGCAACCTGAAAGAAGTGGAGGCATTTATCCGAGAGCGGAAAAGGGAAGGATATTATCTCTGACATTTACATAACAGGTAACATGATATGGCAAAAATGTAGAGGAAAAAGGCAGGGAATGAGGGATTCCTGCCTTTGTTGGTTCTGCTTAAATACCGGGAAGGTTTCGAGCGAAAGTTTGTTGGTATTTCAGGCGGGAGTTGCGGTCTTTGTGCTGGCTTTTCCGGCATGAAGTGGGTATACTGTGTATAGAGTAAGGAACTGCAAAAACAGGCAGTTTCCCGGACGAAAGGAAGTGAGGCAGATGAAACGGTACAGCGTGGAGATGGTAAGGGATGCATCGACAAAATATTTTTACATCCGGGATAACGAAACGATGGGTATCGTGGAACTGCCTTCCCGGTATCTGAAACATAAAACGATGTCCAAGCGGTCACCTAATACGGTGAGACGGTCAGCGTTTTCCATCCTTTATTATCTGGAATATCTGGAGACAAAGGAGATGGAAATCACAGATGTATACAGTCTGCCGTATGACAGGCAGACGGAACACTTTACAAAATTTCTGGAATGGCTCAAAAGTGGATGCCATACAGATGGAAAAATAAATAAGCTGCCGGATAACAGAACCTGCAACGCATACCTAAAAGATGTGTTCAGGTTCTATCTTTTTGTTGAAGAAAGTAGCGATGACTATAGTGAACTGAAAGTCCTATATTATAACCAGATTGTAGAAGTAAATAGTGTGGGCGTGAAAAGAGTCCTGCGGAATCATTCCTTTAAGGGTTATCTGAAAGAGGAACGGAGGCGGGGAAAACCAGCAAAGCAGAATGAGATAGTTACCATCCTGCAGTCATGCACGAATTGCCGGGATCAACTCCTGCTGCTTCTGTTAGCGGAGACCGGGTTCCGGATTGGGGAAATTCTCGGTGTAAATTATATCAAGGATATCGATTACCGAAACCATCTGGTCGGGGTATATTTCCGGGAGGACAATGAGAATGATTCCAGAGCCAAGAATGCGGAGTACCGAAAGGCAAAGATAAGTGATTCCACTTTTGAATTCCTGCTATATTACATCACAGAATACAGAGAACTCTTGCAGCACCAGACATTCCTGTTCATTAACATCATGGGGGACAGCATAGGGCAGCCTCTGAAAATAGACAGCGTATACAAAATGTTGGAGAGGATGGAGAAGAAAACGCAGATTAAAATCACACCGCACATGCTGAGAAGATATTTTGCCAACATGCGTCGGGAGTCCGGGTGGCGGCTGGAGATGATCAGTCAGGCACTTGGGCATAAACATCTGGAAACGACCATCCAGTATCTGAATATGGTGGATGACAATCTGATTGAGGCAAGCAATGAATTTTATGAGAAACATTCTGCCA
>CAQBGY010000637.1 GCA_948759685.1 uncultured Eubacterium sp. | reverse complement strand
GGGGTTCATCCAAACCACCGGCAGAGCCGGTGGTCAAGCCGTATGGCTGTGACTTCTTATCCATAATTTCCTATAACTGATATGTTAATTTTAACTAATGTATACTTAATTAGTCAAATATTTTGTGTCTACATATTATGACACAACTCGACAGGAGGTATTAAATTGAACCAAAATGGGAGAATACAAATTAACTTAGGACGGCTCCTTAATGAATCTGGACTAAGCAGAAACAAATTTTGTCAAAAAGCAGAAATCCAACGTTCACGTCAAAGGTCTTGTTCTGTCTTCTTTCCAATCATGTTCCGGCTGTGCGTGACGCACGAAATACACTCTGTCATACCGTGTCTCCTATCTCTTTTCAATCAAGTATCTTCTTATCACGAATATCTCCTAATTGTTTCCATACAATCCGCTTCATCAAGCATTCCCATGGTTGTAAATCTGTTACTTTATGCATCATGTCAACTCCATTTCATCTTCCTTTTTTACAAATCCATAATTTTCATACAATGGCCGCCCCATATCTGTTGCCTCTAAGGTAATCTGCGACACGCCCAGTTCCCTCACATCATTTACCAATAAATCCAATGTGTGAATTGCAATTCCCTGTCTTCTATATTCTGGTGCAGTATACATATTCATAATATATGCCTTTTTACCTGTCGGATTATGATATGTCGGCATTACCTGATAGAAACTGACACCACCTGCACCAATAAGCGTTCCATTATCATACACCAAATATGCAATATGTTCACCGTTTTCTAACGCACGCTTATAATATGCATACGACTCCTTTTCCACCACTGACATATCCACATCATCCGACAATTTGTTAGCTGCACGAAGGACAATGATTCTTGTTCTTACCAATTCATCTATATTTTCAACGATTGCCTTTTTGTATTCATATTTTTCCTTCATCCTACACCTCTACCAGCAAAGACTCTCCCTCAGAAAAGTCTCCGCTTGTCCATTCCCATTGTTCTGACAGTTCTATTTTCCCATTCTCTCTCACAGTCGGCACACTATGACACTTACCAGTCTTTATCTGCATATCCAGGTTCATATGATGATACGCAAAATCTAACTCTCCGCTATTAGAAACAGAACCTATTAAAGAACCTTTCAATATATCTCCACCGCTATATTCCGCCCACAAAAGACTTCCATTTTGATGATATAAAAATATCGTCTGCTCGCTAACTTCTCCATTTTCTGAATTCATTTTTGGAACAAATTTTCTGCCATCATAATTTATTGTAGAAGAAACCTGATGCAACTCTTTTTCCATAACTTCATAGGCAAGTATCACTCCGTTTTCCACCGGATAACACTCATGTTTTATAGTTAAATATCCCAATTTCTCATAAAGTGCTGCTGCCGACAAGGAAGCATCCAAATATGCCTTATCATATTTTTCGCCAATCTGAGTCTCTATGGTTTTCATAATAAACGTACCGTAACCCTTTTTCTGACATTCCGGCAACACATAAACTCTTGTGATATGATTATCCACAAAACATCCTGTTGCCACAGTATTTTCATCTATCTTAAGTACGCTTACATAACCATTTTCAATATCCTTTGCTATCGCTTCCATACTGTGATGCTCACAGAAAAAATCCACCACTTCTATCGGGTAGTATTTCGGATAAACTATTTTTATGGTATGCTGTACCACATCATAAACGGTCTGTAAATCCTCTGTTTTAGCTAATTCATATATCATAATCTTTCTCCATATTTTACATATCAATATCACTAATAATACTTTACCATGTGTTTCGTAAATGCTCTGTATCATCCGGAATGTTTTCCTCGTGCAGATACAGATATAACTGCACTATTTCATTCAAATCATTTGTGTTTGCTTCTCTGACTATCATTTATTCCAAACATCTCCTGTCAAAAATCTTATATCATTTCCTGTCCAACAAATAGCATAAAATCGCTTGCTGCACTGTAATCAAACACTTCTTAAATCCATACCCCACAAAGTAATCACTGTTTATTACCGCTCCAGAAACCTCTTCTCCTCGAAAGAACGGCGGACATGGATTCAAAACAGCTCCCTGATTGGCTTTTTGCATATGCGATAAAGTAATTTGATATTCTTTAAAGTCTTCCTTTGCCTTATTCGGTATTGAGTCGGTACATATAATATCTTTTCCAGCAACCGCTTCATCAATATTTGTATAACATTTAATATTGTTTATCTCATATCCAACAGGACAGCATTGCTCCAACTCAAATCCCATTAGTTCAGATGCTGCTTTCCATGTATTTCCAATATTTTCTTTTGCTCCTACAAACAAGAATTTCTTCTTTATCAATACTTTATGAAGCTTTGACAATGCATATAAATCCGTAATAATTTCACACGGATGATTTTCAGAAGTCATTGCATTAATTACAGGAATCCTTGCATGCTCAGCCATGCTCTTTACAACCTGAATATCACTATGACGTACCACAACGGCATCGACCCAATTTTCCAAATACCCTATCACATCTTGTATTTTCTCTTTTTTATCAAGTGCCTCTGGCGGAAAAAGAATCGTCTTCCCGCCCAACTCATGTATTCCTTTTTCAAAAGTTACTCTTGTACGAATACTACTCTCCGGAAAGAATAAAACGACCGTCTTTCCTTCTAAAGGCTTTACCTGACTCACATCATCTGAAAACTTATCTGCCAATTTGAATATTTCATATATCTCTTCTTTGGAAAAATCATCTAGAAAAACAAGACTTTTACTCATTCTTTCGTTCCTCCAATATATTTTACATCATAATCTCACTATCAAAATATTGTTCCTGAAAATGAATCTGCTCCTTGATTTCTTCTTTCGTAAAAGTCATTCCTGCAGGTGCAACAACCCATTTTTCTTCCACATCATCATTTCTATGAACAACAGCAATAATCTTACCTGTAAATTTTCTACAGCTTCATCCACATGCAGGCAGTATGAACAGCCACAACAGCCTCATACTCTTCACTAAATGTCTCTTATATGGATAGTTAAACTATCGTTCTGCTTCCGCCTGACCCTGAACCTTTACAACTTTTTGCTCAATCACAG
>CAQBGY010000636.1 GCA_948759685.1 uncultured Eubacterium sp. | reverse complement strand
CGGCATCTGTTAGTCTCCCCAGCTCTGCTGGGGGATTTATAACTGTTTCATTAATCGCAGGCCTGCTCAGCCTAGAAGGCGCAAATTGTATTCAATATAATGGTATCGGACTTGACAGGCTTTCCATCAAGGAATATCACAAACATGTACTGTATGCAGGGCAGGATACCGTTCTTTTTGAAGGGACTTTGCGTGACAATATCCTGATGGAACAGAAAGTAAAAGAAGAAGAGCTGGAAGAAGCAATAGAGATCTGCGGATTACGGGAGTTTGTGACACGCTATGGTTTGGATTATTCGCTTGCACTGGCGGGCGAAAATGTCAGCGGCGGTGAACGGCAGCGGATTGGCATTGCGCGGATGATAGTCCGCAGGCCAGAGCTTCTGATTTTAGATGAAGTGACAAGTGCATTAGATGCGGATACCGCAAAGAAGGTGGCGGGCAATATTCTTGCATTTGCCAGAAAGCATAAAATGACCGTCATTGCAATCAGCCATAAAAAAGATTTTGAAATGTTTGGCAGCAAAGTTTTAACGATTGGTTAAAAGGTGGTAGATCATGGAAAAACTCAAAACGGTATATTTACAATTCCGCAGGAGGCGCATTTTATTTTTCATTGCATTTATGGGAAGTACGCTGGCAGGGCTTATCTTGATTGACTTGCTTCAAGAATTGATTGACACGGCAATAACGATGGACATCGGGCGGTTTAGGGGATTCGTGGTGAAATTTTTATGGATACTGGGCGGGTATCTGGCTGCGGTTATAGCAGACCAGTATTTGCTGCGTTCTCTTATTTATTACGGCGAAACAGCGTTAAAGCGTCATACCTTTGTCTCATTTCTGAAAAATTTTCATTCGGGCAGCGGACAGGAGCTAAGTGAACGTGTGTCTGCGATCAACAACGATATCGCTGTCATCTCGATCTGGCTGTCAAAGGGCAAAATCAGCATTGCGGGGCAGTCTATTATTCTGTTAATTTATTTAGTTATGATGGCAGGCTATAACCTTGTGATAACAGGACTCACGGTTGTGATGATACTGGGTGTCTTTTGGTTGTCTCAAAAATTTGAGGAAAAAGAGGCGTATTTTACAGGAAAGCAGCAAGCTCTTTATGGAAAAATAAACGCATATTTATATAACTGGCTTCAAAACTTTCCAGTGATTTGCCAGATACATAACGAATGTTATTTTTGCGGGCGGCTCAAAAAGCTGCATGAACGGGGAGAAAAGGAAGTCCTGCATAAATTGAGCAGGTTCTCAGCGCTAAATGATGCAATGCTGAATTTTATGACAAACACCTTGCCGCTTTTGGCGTTTGCCTTGGGGCTTTTATTTACCAAAACTGGGCAGATGACAACGGGAGAAACAATTGCAATTATGCTGGTTTCGCAGAAATTAAACGAGCCGATCATTCTCCTTGCTGCCTTGATTTTGGACAAAAAGAATGCCAAGCGGGTATATGAAAGGATTTCGGATATTTATGAGGGCAGTGCGTTTTGCGATGGGGAACGGGACGTGGCATCATTTGAGGGAATGCAGGTCAGGATAAATGCTTATCAATACCAGTGTGCAAAAGAAAGTATCCTGCACCATGTGATACTTGATGTGGCAAAAGGTGATACCGTGCTGATCAAAGGGGCGAGCGGTTGCGGAAAAAGCACGCTGCTAAAGCTGGTGTGCCGTCTGGAGGACCCTCAGGGACTAGACGGAAGCATTCAATATAATCACTATCCAGTTGAAGAATATAAAACCAAGCAGTATTATAAACATATATTGCACGTAGAGCAGAATACTGTTTTGGTTGAGGGAAGCCTTTATGAAAATCTGTTATTTGGGGAGTGTTATGCGCAGTCCGAAATAGATGAGGTTTTGTGGACCTGCGTTTTGGATATATTTTGCGATGAGAGGGGATTTGATTTTTATATCAAAGAAAACGGTGAAAATATCAGCGGCGGTGAACGGCAGCGGATTGGCATTGCGCGAATGCTGCTGCGCAAACCGGAAGTCCTTGTTTTAGATGAAGCTACTAGTGCCTTAGATGAAGAATCAAGGCGGATATTGCTTGACAGACTGATGATATACAAACAAAAATATTGTATGACAATACTTGCGATTAGCCATATGGGAGATTTTGATGAATATTGTAATCAAGTTTTGACCGTCGGCAGTCCTGCCACGGTTAAGAATTAATATAAAATTGCCTGTAAAGCAAAAAATGATAGTCGCTGCAACGGTAAGACACCTTCCTGTGCTTTGCAGAGCTACTTTAAGATTTATTTTCTCAATAATGTAGCGTATTGAAAGATTTTCATTACTATATATGACGCCGACTGGCGGCGGAAGGGAGACTATTATGATAAAAAATAAGATTGAGCCGTTTAAATGGATATGTATGGACGAAATTACATGTGTTGATTTGAATGCAGGTAAGTATAGAACCGAATTTTTTTAAAAATATGACGATTTTGAAACTTATCGTGGGAATGGATATGATTGGGAACTTTTTGCGGAAAGTTATATGAGAAAATGTTTTCCCGAAATGACAAAGGATATCGAGTCAGATTCGGAATCAGATACGTTTTGCGTTTATTCTGAACAAAAAGAAGTATTGGAAAAGTTTGCGCTGGAATTAAAACGGGTGACAGAAGATTTGAGTACAATGGAACGTGTCTGGCTGGAAATAAGAAAGAGCCATCAGGTTTATGTTGCGATGGAGTATACATCTTCTCATGAAATGTTTTTATCGTATGTAGGAGTGACAGCATTGCCATTAGAGGATCGTTTGAGACAGCATCAGATGAATGGAAAGCATTATAAAAAACTATTTCTGATTGATTCATTTATGGATTTAAACGAGGCGAGAGGTTATGAGGAAGTGATAGAAGAGCTTATGACTAATCCCAAATACAATAAAAAGCATTTATTCACCAATGAGAATAATAGTGTGTATCCTCAAGAGGGCGACGAGTTTTATGAGGATATTACGAAATGGGCAGTAGAGAATATGTATGATAAGGGTTATATGTCCTCAGAGGGAAAATTAGTTATTTTAGATTCTTTTTATAAGAATGCTGAAACATTTGTAATATCA
>CAQBGY010000635.1 GCA_948759685.1 uncultured Eubacterium sp. | reverse complement strand
ATAGAAAAACCTTCCGATAAGGGTTATTGTCTGTTTTGCTAACATGGCTTATCCTCAATAGTTATCGCGCTGATCGCCCCAAAAACACCAACGCCACCCCAAAACGACGGCAACTGCAACGCCTGCAACAGAGTCCAGCTTCCGACAAAAAATGCGATTGCCAGCATTACATTAAGAAAAAAAGAACTCTCAAAAGTTTGTTCTACTGGTAATTCCAGGCTGCCGTTACGGCGATTGCGACAAAAGCGATAATGCCAAAAATTTTCTTTCCCATTTTCATGTTATTTTTAGGGAGTTACATACTATATTTATTTTGAAACCTTTCGTCCGGTATCATTTCCCGGAACAGGTGATTGCCAACCCTTTTGTTGTTTACCCCAAATTTACTACTTTTGCCGTGACCTCCTTCTTTATTAGTTATTGAATGAGGAAAAGTCCGGGAGTTTCTGCTAAAGTTTGTGAGGCGATAGGCAGGGACTCCTTTCTTTTTCCCGTTAATTGCTTTTTTGACTCTCTCGACTTCATCGTCCTTCCAATTAGAGTCATTGTTTTTTTGATTTTCGCAATAAATATTCTTCCTTATTGAAATTAACATGGAAACTAAATAGAGAATTGGGAGCCACACGCTTGATCAATTTAGCAATACGTATAGCTTCATTCCTAAGAGCTTCATTATCTGTTGATGTCGCGCGATCTGATATTTTACAACTAAGTATCCCACCGGAATTATCACTCTCTAAAATAACAAAAACAGCACCTTCCGCACCATTTTTTAATTCAAAAGGAGGATATACTAAATTTTCAGTAATGAATTCTTTTATATTATCCAATGATATAACTTCAAAAGGATTATCAACTGTGGATTTATCAACTGTGGAATTGTCTATCGCCGGTGTCACCTCTGTTTTATGAGGGGGATCTATTTTGTTTACCGGCATGATATGAGACGATGTAATAATCATATAAGAGTATTTATCTTCATACAGTCCTGTCATAAATTGAAATATTAGTCCTTTTTCTGTTATATTGAATATCGGATAAAGATTTGCAGGTAATTTAATTTCTGATATTTTCTCCAGATTGTCAGAAATAATAGTCAGATATGTTTCTTTATTGTTAAAAACAGACCTATCATTACTTTTGTCTGTATGTACACGATAAAATAAATTCCTATAATTGTCATATTGCAATCCGTGGAAAAACAAAGAATGAAAATAGTAATCCAGTTGTTTCTTTATATTCGAATTTTTATCTAATTGTTCGGACCTATTTTGGGTGAAATCGCTTGTGATTTGATAAGAACTTATTGTTTTGCTATTTTTGTCCAATGAGTAAACATCAGAAGAGTAACTAAAATTATAAATAATCCTGTCTTTTGTAATTAAGGGATTAGGTTTGGATAGTTTGCCGTAATACTCATTATTGAGATTATCCGGGTATGTGGTTGGAAGTAATGATATTTCTTCTGTACTTATATCTATACTGGCTAAGCAATGCTTACCTTTTAGTTTAAATGGGCTGGATGTACTTATAGGTATTATTATTTTCTTGCTATTAGAATCATAGACTATATCTTCAAAATTACTGATTGATATATTATCAGGAGCATCTAATAAGTATTCTTTTTTATTCAAACAAAGAGTCAGTTTATCTTTTGAAATCTTCTTTATAATATGACCGTTATGATTAATTATTATGTAATTAGATTCATTTTGCAAAATAATGAATTCTTTTGTGATAACAAATGAGTTGATATTAGGTATTCCATCAGTTCCTTCTTTTTGTAGTTTTATTTGAGATATAAAATTTTGTGTGGTAAAATCAAAAATATCTATTGTATGTTGATGAATATTATAAGCATAAAGCCATCCGTTGAAAATCCGATTTCTTAACGCGGTGTAATTTTGCATATAATTCTCATCAATATTGACGGATAATGTATCAATATTGATCAAGGAAGAACTTGTAATAACCTCATACTTGTCCTTTGCTACATTACATGACATTAAGAATAGTGTATATAGAATAATATGTAATATCGTATTATGATTTATCATCTTCATAATGAATAAAATATTAGTAACATATTTTACAGGTCAGGTATAAAAATCATGACTCATAGTTTATACCTGATCAAGCATGAATTAACAACTTGTTTCTAACGTTATGTTCATACCTGTACAACATTCTGCATGAAGTGCATCGAGGCATGCGCCATAGTTTGTTTGGCAACGGCACAAAAAGATAAGTCATAAGGAATCCGTTAATCCTGCTACAGCCATACCGGTAATGATCTCTTCGGATGTTTCGGAAGGGATAGAGATAGCCCCCTATGTTTTTTTCAATAAGAAAACAGGAAGATTAAATCATGCAGGCAAAGTAGAATTATATAAAAAAAGGAGGATGTGAATTTAACACCCTCCTTTTGAAATATGTATCAATCAAATTGCATACAAAGAACTGATAGACTCACCACTACATACACGACGGATAGCTTCGGCAAACATATCGGCAACAGACAGAACTTTCACCTTTTCGCATTTCTTTGCATAAGGGATAGAATCTGTAAAAATCATTTCAGTCAAGGCAGACTGGTCTACACGTGTGGAAGCCGGGTCGGACATAACGGCATGGCTGGCAATGGCACGCACAGATTTGGCTCCGTTTTCGAGCATCAGGTTGGCAGCCTTCGTAATAGTACCGGCCGTATCTACCATATCGTCGATCAAAAGGACATCCAAACCTTCCACATCACCGATGATACGCATTTCTGCCACTTCATTGGCACGCAGGCGGGACTTGTGGCAGATAACCATCGGCAGACCCAAATATTTAGAATAACTGCTGGCACGCTTCGTTCCTCCTACGTCCGGTGTAGCGATACACAGGTTATCAAGAGGCAAAGATGTTTTAATGTAATCCAAGAAAATAGAAGATGCATACAAATGGTCGACCGGAACATTAAAGAATCCCTGAATCTGATCGGCATGCAGGTCCATCGTAATCAAACGGTCGATACCGGCAGTACTCAGCATGTCTGCGACCAGCTTAGCGCCGATAGACACACGCGGTTTGTCTTTTCTATCCTGACGTGCCCA
>CAQBGY010000634.1 GCA_948759685.1 uncultured Eubacterium sp. | reverse complement strand
TGGAGTTCAGACGTGTGCTCTTCCGATCTTGTTGCCATCCTTTCGTGCTTTTCCTTGTAAGGGTAGGGCTACGAGATTTCCCAATCCACCATCAGGCAAGGTGTTTTGATTAGGAAAGAACCTGTCGTACGATTTGAAGGATAGATGCACCTCCTTATTCATGGCCTCTGACAGAATCGACTTACTCAGCCTTCTTGCTTTGATGGCAGCTATAGCATAATCAAAGAAAATCCACACATGCGCCCCATTACCGGAACGAGACCGCTCTATATAGCAGGGGACATTCCATTCCTTGCATACACCAGTAAAGGCAAGGACATCTTTCTGATAACCATGTTCGCAACTCTTGTCATCAAAATCGGTGCAGAGGAAAAAGCAGATGTTATCATTCAACATAGGATATAAGCTGACGACATCACGACCATAGTTGTCTTTACCAGCAAGGTGGTTGAAGATATAGTCGTATGATAATGGCGCGAACTTCCGGTTTGGACATTCGGAACATTTGTATTTCCGTTTGTCGCAGAACTCCCTATTCCATTCCCGTTCACATACAGGCTGATAGCCTGACTTCTTAGTCGTATCGCTATACCATCTTTTGGCAAACACGTCTTCACGACCTTTGAATAGGCTTTGAAACAATTCAACCTTTTCCAGCAAAGAAAGGCTGACGCTTGAAGCCGTTGGCTTTGAAGATTGGGATGCAGCAAGATAACCATCATGAGCACACGTTTCAAACGATATGCCATGTTCGGCAAGAAGAGCCTTCAATCTTTCGTTCTCCTCTTCCAGTTCATGCAATCTTCTCATGATGGTGTCTGCATCCATAATCGTAGTCTTACAAGATTGTTTTTTGTGCCACTTCTATGGCATCGCGTTTCAGAATAACGTCATTTTCATCCCCTACGGCATCTATCACTTTTTTTGTTTTTGTCAAATTATGACGGTTCCGTTGCAATTTTGTCATTATAGTGTAATTTGGTCGAAATTGCGACATCTTTCAGCCTTAAAGGGTCGTATTAGGTCGTAAAAAAGGTCGTAATTCATAAATTAGGTCATATTACGGCCTTATTATCCACTTTCGACCTTTGGTTGTAATTAATTTATTTTCATCCATCTCAACAAGTAATTTGCCCACCATGCGTAGTTGTTGTTCATCTGTTTTGTTGGAAGGCAGTACATCTCTCAAGTATTCATAAATGCTGTCGCGTTTGGCACCTTCATCACCAGCGTTTTGCAAATATTGCAGTATCATCTGACTAAGTTTCTCTTTATCCAATCCTTTAGTTTTTGTATATGAAGGTAGTTGGTGCGTATTTTTAGCAACACCTAATGAGATGTTATAATTTGGTGCCTCTCCCTCAATTAGACCTCTGCTCAAGAGGTCTTTTGCAACATCCTCATGTATGAGCCTTCCTTTCTGCACAGCGTCAAGCGATATACAATCCCATAATGAAAGGGAGTTGTTCGTTTTCAATAAGTCCGTATATCGCTTATTTATTTCGTTGCCATAGATACGTACTACCACTTTCTTCTTTGTTGCATCAATCTCGTAATCCGGCATCGGGAAGTGTCTGCGCCATTGCTCATTGAACATCTTTTTGATACCTCTACTTACTGTATCTATCATGTTGAAATCAACCATTGCCCTGCAAAGGCATTCGTTGCGAAAATACGATTGAGGTTCTTCATTTGTTAAAGCATTTTCTAAAGTACCGGGTATAAAATTACCGGCATTGGAGTAATAAAGGTAAGTCGGATTCTCCACAAAGTTGATGCGTTGCTGTATCGTATAGTCTTGATGTGCCAAACAATTATGAAGTGCCTCTCGAATGGTGTAGTCATCATAATGCTTCATGGTATCAGGAAAGAGCGTTCCACCCGGCATTTCACGCATTGTTAAGTTATCGATTCTCGATAAAATCTCATCAACGGTCAAAATGAATGGCACAGTGAAATGTTCATAATCTATAACGTCTTTCTTTTCATCGCGCCTCGTCCATGTCACTTGCGCAACAGCTGGACGCAACTTGAAAGCAGACTCGTATTTGCCCAAAAGGATGATGGCAGCACGTGTAATACCTCCATTTTTCATTATACCGCACTTACTCAAGAATGTTTCTACATTCCAATCATTTACCTCGGCTTCCGGAATTCGGCTATGTACTTTCTTGAACATCTTACGGGCTTTAGCGATAGCAACTTCATCAAGATCATCAATTGTTGCATCTGACACTATTTGTGCCGACCAATCCGTTTCGCAGAAAATCGGTTCATCAAGAATTACTGCCATACGCTCAGCTGTCATTTCTACAAGAGAGTCTTCGATTCGTTGCCATGCTTTGTTATGAGCGAACACAGGGCGTTTAGGTAAATGTCTAGGAATATGGATAACCCAAACTTTAAGATTCGTATCATCTGTGATAAATTCATCTATATCCAAGCCTTCTGTTGAAAGATTTACACACCTTTCTGTTAAACGCAGTATTGCCTTCTGTCTATCATAGTTGTATGTGTCTGTTCCTACAATCTCCAATGTCTCGTCGTGAACACCTATCACCAAGTGTCCGCCTCCCATATTGGAAATAGCAGATACATATGAAATAACATCGTCTTTTTCATCTCCACAAAACGAGTTTTTCAAATTCTTGAATTCCTTCCATTCACAACGAGCATTCTCTTTGGGGTACTCGTGGAGAAGATATTGTTGCAGTTCGAGTTCGAGCATAATTTTTATAATTTAAAAGAGCCTTTTACCCTCATGCTCAAGAGGTCCTTATTAAAGAAGATTTATTAGCCCCATTAAGTAGCCATACAAGGTCGGCAATGCGCTTTCCAAGTTGAGTCTAAAACGATTCCCAAAAAGGAGATGACTTTTTTAAATCAGCCCCTTTGTTTTCAGACTGATCCAACTATAAGTCACCATTTACAAGAATAACATTGATATTATTCATGATGACTTTTTGAATTAGAAACTGTTAAAAAATGAATTAAAACAATTACTAATTAGTGTATATCATATTGAATATCAGTTAGCTAATTGATGTGTTATTTATAACTTTATGGTTACTAAGACATTAAGTTATGGAACAATATTAA
>CAQBGY010000633.1 GCA_948759685.1 uncultured Eubacterium sp. | reverse complement strand
TTTTAACGCGATATCATGGATTATTAACCTCAGCAAACAAAATTCCCTCCATCGTATGGATACATGCGAGTCTCTCCGGAAGTTTCCCGATGGTTTCGGCCCTGACGCGCGGCTCTTCCTTTTCGTCCACAGACAACCCCCGAGAATTACTGGTGTTCATAAAAGCATTGTTTTGTGCAAGACTGTAGCGAATATGAATCTTATTGTACGTGCCCAGGTGCTCGGACCACTTCTTGCATGACGTTCCAGAAGCGTGCCGGAATAGCACAATGGCGTGGGTATTCCCAGTTATCTCGGAGAATAAATCCTCGCCCCTCGCGTCCCCTCCGAAAAGGGATGACACAAAATCGTTGTTGCTGACCGCAAATACCCGGTAGTGGGACAGCTCAATCAACTTTTTGCTCCGCGATAGCGGAATCCCGTCGACAATCACGGCAAAATCCCGGCCCTGGGATTGGAGAAGAGACAGGTGATTCGCAATTAGCGACAGCAACAGGTCATTTCCGGTGTTTCCAATGTCAATCGATATGACGCCCTTCTGATTCAATACTCGCTTGATGTTGCAGGGATTTGATCTGAACTTTCCATATACGCTCTCGCTCTGCCGGTTCAGCCGGTTCAAAAATATCCTGACGGCATCAAACTCAGACGATCCTGCCATGTAATAGCGGTTGATTTCGGCATACTCGTCGGCATCAAGTTCGCCCGTCTTCCGCATATCATCAATCTTTGGCTTGAGGGAAACCAGTGGAAACGCCGAAAGCCCTTGTATGGAAACGCTGCCGGCTGTTCGCGACAGCACCTCCAGCATTGCACGGAATAGCGCTTCCGCCGCCGGGTTTGCGTCGCCTTCCGGCATGGTGTCGTAAAGCAGATAAGCAATGTCCTCCACGGGCATTCCACGGAATATATCATAATAGAGGTTTTTCTTCGATATGGACTCCATACATGTGCTGTGCTCGCAAATCATCCGATCTAACTCGCTGTTCCCGGCGTGAAGCGCGATAACCGGCATACCCCGGGCCTGCGCCTTGTGCACGAAAGGTATAAGTGCGCAGACCCGATCGGAAACCTGCCCTCCCGAAACGATAATACCCTCCGGGTCATCAGACTCGCCCCATATGTAATCCAACGCCGCCGTTTTGCTTTCAGCGGGATAATCATAGATGTCATTTTCGGAAGGATCACCGGAAGTCAGCATAAGCTGGTGTTTATCCAAACTAGGCAGGACGGCAACCGAGCGGTTACGGAAGTTCGCCTCCGAGGCCCTGCCGTATATTTCCCTGATTTCCTTTTTCGTCCTCGCGTTCTGCAGCCCAGTGTAAATCATATTTCCGGTCCACATAGATGCAGTCGTGGCTCCCTTAACGGCACCACCCATGATGCCGAATGCCGTTCCGAACCATCCCATGCGTACCGACCTCCTCTCAGCCTGTGAACAAATCGAATTTGAAGCGGAAAGGTTGAATGGAGGGAAGCTTCACGATGGCCTCGCCCACTGACAAAGATGTCAAATCCCAATCCTCGACCGTATATCCCTCGCGCTTCTCATAATGAATACTTCCATCTGCTTCGGGAAATGACTCCAGTATCATATTACGACCCATCAGCTGGCTGACATATTCTCTGGTGGTGTAGTCATTCTGCTGGAATGCAAAAACAGATGAAAATCCCGAAACAGCGTTCTTGGCTTTTGATTCGCTTGAATAGTTTGCGTTAAGTTGGTCGATACTTTGCAGCCCGGCCAGAATCTTGACCCCCAAACTCCGTCCAAAATTGATCCCATCTTCCAGATGTCGTAAATTGGGGAGCAATTTTAACTCATCAGCAATCAAATAAACATTTCCCTGTGTTGCTGTCCGCCCCAGTGCCTCTTTGAGTGCGAGATCGAACAGCAGGGTATAAACAGGGGAAAGGACATCTCCAATCGCCAGATCATACTCAATAAATGCAACTCTACCGCCCTTCTGTCGGATGAATTTCCGCATTGAGAAGTCCCCGGAGTCTGCAAAGACACCGGTAAAAATATCACGGACAACGGAATACATTTCGGAAAGGACGCCCTGTGCTTGGGATCCTGCTTTTCCACCAATGTAGGATGCCACAGATGCTAGTTCTTTATGGCGGCCAAGCAGTACCCGCAACTCCTCAACGGGTGTGGCATCAATATAGTTCTTGATGTCACAATTGTCTGGAACCACACCCTCCCTTACGAGTGCGACAATAATTGAGGCCAATAAATCTCTGGCAGCAATGGGAAAGAACGGGTTACTGCTGTTCCTCTCAACCAAATCGGAAAAAAGTGATTTGCAGATTTCCTGCGTACATTGAGTAACAGACGTAAAGTCTTTTCCATCAGAGGTAATCTCCTCATATATGTTCCATTTTTCTGATTGCTTTCTGTACTGTGCTGAGTTGCCTATCAGAATATCCTTTGGGGAATAAAACTTACTATAGAAATCACCTTTGCTATCAAAAATCAGCATCACATCGTCCTTGGTCATCCTCTTAGTCAATTGCTTCACAATGTGATAGAAAAGGTTTGTTTTTCCGCTACCTGTGCCACCCACAAGCAAAAGGTGTTTGCTTAGAATCTGATCTGTCAACCCAAAAGCTGCTCGTTTGCCGTTAAACTCACCGGGGATTCGAATGACTGCCTTTGGTGTATCTGGAGGCGGAGAGTTATACTCTATTAGGCTTCCATAGATAACTTCATGATTGAGAGGCATTGTATTTCCACCTTTGATATACTAGAAAACAAATCAAGTAGTCCAAAAATAAATGTAAACATCTAATCTGAGAGGATACTAAGTGTCTTTAGTATCACTGCGGGATAAGTTTGAAATTAAGTCCGAAGGAATTATATCAAGTTTGTGCATGACTGCCCTTGTTTCGGGAATATTATCATAAATGAATATCAGGGAAAGATAAGTATTCCAGGAAATTGCTTTCCCTTGGCTTTCCATTGCACTATATGTCTGCCTTGATATTCCGAGAAGATTGGAGAGCTTTTCTTGGGTGATTCCTGCTTTTGCTCGGAGCATAGCCAAATTTTCTGACAGCAATTTTGTATACTTTTCTTAGATCGGAAGAGCGCGGT
>CAQBGY010000632.1 GCA_948759685.1 uncultured Eubacterium sp. | reverse complement strand
GCTGGAACGCATTCCCGCCATGATAGAGAAACGGGAGAAGGAGAACGCGGAGCTGTCGAAGGACATCCCGGTCCTTCAGGAGATTGTGGCGGCCTCATGGCCCAAGGATGCGGAAATCAAGCGGCTGAATGAAGAGCTTGCCACGCTGAACCGGAAAATACAGCTTACCATAAAGCCGGCAGGCGGGCATGAAAACGGAACGGATGACGGACCGGAACAGTCACAGAAAGCGAGGCACGTCCCCCCAATGAAAATTGCCGCCCCGTCAAACGGGCTGAAAAAAATATCCTAAGTTTCCCGCGGCACATTGCGGCAACCCCGGAAGCTGCGCTTCCGCAGTCTGCCGCAAAGAGCCGCTTTTCAGGAAAGGACAAAGGTATGGCCGGCATCCGGATAAATCCGGCCTGCCGGCCATACCCTTGTCTGTAAAGGGAAGAAAGCCATTCCGTCATTCCTCTTCCTCAAAGGAAAGGCTCTCCACCTGTCTGTTAATAACCTTCCAGTCAATGGAATCCTTCAGATTGATTATATCCACAATCGAATAATGCCTGGTCCCGTTCTCCTCTTCTGCAAAACGCAGACGCCCGCTCAGACGCTGTTTCTCAATCTCTGCCGGGTCGAGGTTTATCAGCTCACAAACCTCATCGGGCAGCATGGAGAGTTCGACACTGTTGTCCTCGCAGATATGTTGCAGCACGGCCAGCATGTTGAGGGACTTCTTGTAACTTCTCACGAGTGCGGCGAACAAGCCGCTTTCAACCTTAATCATCTTTCTCATAACCTTTTATTTTTAAAGTGTTCTTCTTTTTCCAGCAGCATGGCACGCAGCACGTCCGAACGGCGGTAGTAAATCTTCCCCTTGTCACGGTGGAAAGGCAACGAACCGTCATTGCGGCGTCTAAGAAGTGTCCTGTCGGACATCTTGGTAAGCAGGCGCACGCCTTTTGAATCCAGTATCTCGCTGTCGGGCAAGTTATGTATGGCAGGAGCCAATAACTTCTCAATGCTGGTTACTTTGGCGAGTATGGCACTGAGCATGTGGGTCATCTGCCCACCCGGTGCAGTTCTTCTGTTGTTCATAATGACCTTGTTTTTATTGTTTACGGTGCAATATTACGGAGATATTATAAGGCCGTTGGTTACTCAACCGTTGAGCAACCGCCAAAAAAAGACAGGAAACGACAAAATGAAATAAAAGAATGGCCAGAAACAATTTCCGGCCATTCTTAAAGAAGCAAATATTTAATATTGCGTTTATTATTAGATAATACAATAAATACCTACAAAAGTAATCACTATAAATTTAAGAAACACCTATATTTACATTGGAATTCTTAATGCAAGGTAATATCGTTCTCTATTCTCAAAATTTTATTAAACACCCAAAGTAGGCGAACACGAAGAATATTAATCACTATATCTATCAATAGCTTCTTTATAAATATTCTCGCTTATATCTTTGAACTAAGTTTATTTCACCTCATTTTAAACACCTAAATAAATATCTACACATCATCTACTGAAACTTATTCAGAATATTCCCCCATCTCACCTCACTACAAAATATAGAATTTATACAGGATAATTTTCACTAATCTTCTTAATTATCAAATCTCGCTTGAAAAAAGAAATTATACCATTCACAAAGTACATGTGATTATACCAATTTACACAAACTGTGGTAACAAGCCAATATATTATATGACCCAAATATTCATACCAAGTTATTGGACTGGGATTCACATATTTTATCCCCAACCAATAGACTACAGTAACAATAATAGCGTATGCCACTCCCCATACTCTCATTTTCATAAGTTTGTTTTCAATACATTTATCCTCCAATTGGGCTTTTAAAGAATTGTTTTCACTAGATAATATCTCATTCTTTTCTGAAGTTTCGAGATAAATATCTTCATTCTTTGTAGCTCGATTGATATATTCTAACAACGCCGGAGATGACAATGTTAATAATCTATCAGCTTCATTCCGATCAATTTCACCTTCTGACATTCTAATACATAACTTGGCAATAGATGCTTCACTTATATTATTTTCTATTTGTAATCTTGCAATTCTATCTTGTATTTTGCAAATAACCTTATGAGACGGATAATGTTCAGAACGGTATTTAATCACATTAGCAGAAAGACTTGTCATTGCAAGCATACTTTTGCTATTTCCAATAGAAAGAGACGGATTTGCAAGCCATAGTAACACAAGCAAATCAGAAGCAGTAATGCTAATTCTCTGCCAGACAGGTAGGCTCTTTTCTTTCCTATTAACAGAATAGGAGTTGTTTAAAAACCAACAGTTCACATCGTTAAATTCTGCTATAATTTTATCTTTTCGTTTATACGCAACATATTCCTGAGCTAATAAATCATTAAAAGCACTTTCTCTATTTCCACGAATATTGGTGAGAGTCTGCAAATCTTTTGATTTACCCGTCTTTTCATAAAGTGCTCGAATATTCTGGTTGTATACAATAGAAATTCCTTTTTCTGAAAGATCGTTCTTCAGATTATCCTTGCATGCTTCTAGAAAAGAGCGATCCAGACCGCGTCTACCACATGCAGAAAGTATATCAGCAACATCCAATGTTGCAAATAAATCTTTAGACTTAAACTGTCTGACTTTACTAGATAATAAAATACGAATCTGTTCTACTGTTGTTTCAAGGATTGAGTAACGGAATCCCATCGCAATAGTCAAGTCGTATAATTGTTTACAAGCAGCATAAGATTCTTCAGTATTAAGTTCAATTAAACTGATATAAAAATTGGTATCAACTAATAATTCTGTATCAATAATACGATCTTTTATTTTAAATTTAAAATAAGAGGAAATAATTCCACCAAGATAAATGCTACAAATGATATCGAAATAAAAGTCTTTCTTTTTTATTCTATCATAAACATACTTTGAAACGTGATATGATTGATTATAGATGGCAGTGGACTGATCGTTAAAGATTCGATTCTTTTGATCTTGAATAAAAGTCACAAGCTCTTCAAAATCGTAAGGTACATTGCGTCCCTTACAATAGATTTTGTAGTTGTTTGCTAGTTTTTTTATTAGTTTTTTTTGGTTTTGATAATCTT
>CAQBGY010000631.1 GCA_948759685.1 uncultured Eubacterium sp. | reverse complement strand
ATATTGACACAGTAATTTATTGTATTCATATAGATCCCACTCATGGATACTGTTAAAAGAGAATCCATGAGCAATATCTAGTATTCTTTGTCCCTCATTCAAGAAATATGGATCAAAGGAATTAGGATATTTGTGATAAATGCTATTTGTAAAGTGTCCTCTATAGGTGAGATTTACAATACACTTTTCTTTTATAGCTGATTTACCATTCTTTGGTGTTAATTGAGATAGACAATAAAATTTTAAATTTCTATCTAACCCAAAAACAGCTTTCAGACCATCTTTTTCTTGTTTAGTTGCATCATGAGGCAATATAAAAGCAACCCTTGTGTCATCTCCGATGAATTTCAAAATTTCAGGAATTATCCTATTATTGGCTATTTCTTGCTGGTATCCCAGTGAGAATGCTAACTCATCATCCATTCCATCAATACCTGACTGTGCTTTTTTTAGATACTGATTACATAATTCTTCATTAAGACACAGAGATAGGTGATTCCGTTCAAGTACAGGATAATCACAAGTCCCAACATATTCGCCAATCATACCATTATAGTAAAATTGGTCATCTTCGATAAATACATGCTGTTGAATATTAGGCTTTTCAAACAAATACAAGGATTCTTCCTCTGTAAATGTTATGAAGTCATCATTATGCAAGGCTTCTTTTTCAGTAGCAAGACATTCGAATTTTGAGTGTCCTAAACTAATCATTCGCGCCCTAGTTTTATAAAGGCGTTGTGGCTTTTGCGAAAACTCGAATACAAAGCAATTCTTGACATTATCCAAACCAGCTCGTTCAATTCCACTTTTTGTTAGCGATTTACACTGCTCACTATTACGGTATATTACAAATAGATTGGAGATGGATTCACCCAGAGGTTCGTTATCGTAAGTAATGTCATCAATCTCTTTTTGTCCAATTTCGGTGCATATTGTCAAATTTGAATCATTATCAAGATTGTTATATCCACCTGACAGTTCACTTAGATATTCATTTTTATTGCCCCGCGAAGCATTGAGAACTTGGATTGGGGTGAACAATAGATTTTTCCCTGCGTAAGAATACAATGGCATCTCTGTCTTACAAATTTGGGAAATATATCGTCGATATTTTATTAGTCTATTATTGAGCCGATTATCATTGGTTGCGAGCATAATTGGTGTTTTCTTCAATGCTTTCAACTTATTTATGTTTTTATCGTTATATGAAAGCGCCAATTTCAAAACGAGGTATTCCACAAAAACATCTTCCGCCCAATCCGGACAATTGGGTATGTGCACAATTGGGAAATGAATATCTCCATTATCCTTAGACAAATAAAAGTCAATAATCTCATTCAATAGCAAAAGCAGCCGTCTCGCGTTGAACTTCTGACTGTGAACCATAAGGCTGATAATGGTATCAACCAGTTCGGAGTCTTGATTGACTATGTTTTTGAAATTATCGTTCATTTCTTTAAAAAGATGATTTCAACATCAAGAATGGCTCTTGACATTCCAATATATAGTTCGTATTTATCGCTCACTTTATCAGCGTCTAAGAGAAGAATAATATGCTTATTTTCTAGACCTTTATAGGACAATATGGTTGTTAAAGATAAAGTCTCGCTTTGTAATGATAAGTTTTTATGTGGCAGTTCTTTTATCCACTCAATATCTGCTAATCTATCATAGAATGAAGCAGAGCCGCATCGCAAAGCTGATGAAGAAAGTAACACATAATCACTAAAGGACTTATTAGATTTGGCTCTTGAATAAATATCTTTAAGAAGCTCAATTCCCTCACGGTAAGTAGTACATTTATTAATCTTAATGCATGAAGGATTTGATAACGAGAAATCTTCAATGATGTTGCAAACCTCGTGTGATTCGGCATGGAGGATTTTATTAGCACAATGAACCAGACATTTATTGGACGGAACTCTTTTGTTTTCATTCAATATGTAATGCGCTCCAAAATCAGAGATTTCATTTGCAAATACTCTCAATTGACGATCATCATTTCGATAACCCTGCTCGGTGTCATAAAAGACTAGATACCGACCATTGGTTAATCCTCTTGAATCAACTGATGTGAGGGTATTGATTACATCCTTGATTCCCTTGTCAAATATATCTTGTGCCTCATCTACTACGATAAAATCAAAGGGGTAGAAACCTTCTCGTTTTCGATAGGCTTTTACGACTTCATTAACTTTAGTACGTATACAATTGGGTGCGCCTTGAAAATCTTCAAAACTTATGGAATCTTTCCCCGTAGACAGTTTAGAGAGAAAGGCGATGTACTGTTCGACTTGGCAATTCTTTATGTTTGCGATTTCCAGGTCGTGTTTTATTTTAGATGCAAGTAAGTTGTTCCAACATAGATAGACACCTCTTAAGTTTTTATATTTTCGAATAAACGCTTTTGCAATCGTAGTTTTACCTGTTCCCGGCCCTCCCTCCATAATAATTCTTTTGTTTTGTTGAATGGCGCGGAAAACTTCAAGGTTTTGAACTTCAAGCCAATTGACTATAGTAGTATAGTTCTCTTCAGAATAATTCCAGAATGTTGGTCTGTTTTGAGAAAAGGGACTAATTGAAATAGCCAAATCTTTGTCAGACATAATAACGTCTCCCCAGTTCTTCATTTGCCGTTCCTTGCATATAACATCTAATGCAAATTCAGCAAAAGAACATTTTGAGGATGTTTGTTCTGCCTCTGTCCAAAGTTTATATTTTAAATCAAGGATAGATGCACTATTTGTTGATGACATGGTGGTATGTGGGAAAGCACAGGCTGTAGCCACGAAGACACCACTAGAAAGGATATTATTGTTTATAATAGCAAATTTGTAGTCATCTGCTTGAGCAAATGGAGACCTATCCATATAGTTGACTCCATTACTGCTAAAGTAAAATTTGCCATCATCTATACCGACCCTTCCACCTTTGACTTCTACAATTAGTATACCGTATGCACAAGCCAACAAAAAATCTATCTGAATTTCTGATTGGGAGTTAATGGATATAGGCAATCTCAAATCGTGCCAAAAGTGCCATAACAAATAGGGTGTTCAGTTTGATGTTCCAAAAAAAACGTCATTCAAAACACCTGAAAAAT
>CAQBGY010000630.1 GCA_948759685.1 uncultured Eubacterium sp. | reverse complement strand
CCTCCAGGACCGCCGCGTCTCCGGTGACCATGTATTCACCATCCAGCGCCCGGATGGAAATATGCCCCGGGGTGGCAAGGCCGCGGGCCTGGAGCTGCGCTTTTATCATGGGCAGCGAGCCTGAATGCCGCAGTCTATGAGGACGGCGCCGCCCTCCCCAAGAAGAACGGCGGGATAAATATGCTGCTCCATGCCGCCGAATTTGTATTTCAGATCGCCCATTCATACCGCTCCCCCTTTTCTCTATTTGATCGCCGTTCCAATGTGTTTGTCCAATCTCCATTGGGGCGCGATGCCGTCGTCAGCCCAATATTCATCGGCGGCTATGATCTTATCATTATCTATTTTGAAGAATGATGTTACATGAAACGACAGCCTCCGGTCCTGGGAATAGACGTGCGTTACCGTCACCAGCGTATCGCCGGCCTCTTCCACGCGCTCTACTTCACCGTCCCAGCTGCCCGGGTAGTCACAATTGGCGGCAATGAACTCATCTACGGTAAAATGTTCGTTGGTGCAGTGCCAATTGATATACGCATCCTGCGCAAAGTATGCCCGGATCGCACCGGCGTCCTGCTTCAAAACGGCTTTCCAGAATTGATGTATATCCATATCAGTAAAGAACTCCTTTGATTTTTCGCATTCATCCTCTGAACTCAAATCTCGAATTATCAATCATTAGGTTTCTATCAACAAATTACGATCTGAAATTAATTATTTACTCGCTACAATAGTAAACTCTCCTGGTATCTTTTCATTTGTCCACGCAGGATGTTCATCAAACTTTCTTAATGTAAAACCACTATTTATGACTGAATTGATGATCTCACTAATTGTATACTTTCTATAATTACATTTAGGCATCTGCCTGCGAATGTTTTCTTCAAAAAAACGAGCATGTGCCATTTCTCCTTCAAAAACTTCCCTTGAAAAATAACTCATAGTTGGTTGTTCAAAATTCAACATATCTGCTATTTTTGTAAATGGATGAAAATCACTACATATCATTTTTCCATTATCTTTCAATAATGAATACATAATACGCATAAATTCATCAATATTATGAAAGTAATGTAATACTCCTCCTTCCATAAACACTACATCAAAATAGTTCCTATACTTCTCTATATCAATTTCCAATATATCACATACTTCAAAGTTCAACTCAACTTTTGCGGCTGCTGCAACTTCAAGCGCATACTTCTTATTATCTTCTGAAATATCAAAGACTGTAACTTCTGCTCCTAAAATAGCTAGTGGAACAGCCTTCTTTCCGCAAGAACCACATATGTTTGCCACTTTAATACCATTATAAGTATCAAAATAGTCAGAACATCTTTTCAACATTCCTATAGGATTTTCCAAATCCCTTTTTGCCCTGTCAGCCGGTGTACCTGATTGTTTCACCCAAAACTCATACGCATTATATTCCCACGCCTTTTTATTTTGAATACTATAATCTATCATCTCTAAATATCTCCCATTGTTCAATTTACAAATATAATGAAATCGCATTTCATCCTTTGAACTCGACAAATCCTATTATATAGGGGCGTATTTTCTGTGCTTTCATAGGCAAAACTTTCGCAAACTTGTTAATATGTGACCTGATATTTTTGGCCGCCAATTTGCTTAGTATCAAAAATAGTATTACAAAAAAGGCAGAAAAATGCAACTACTTTTCCTGCTTTTTCCGAATCACTTCTCATTTTGGTTCAATACTATTCCTTGATACGTTCTAAACGCCTTCCCTCTTTGTCAAACAATTCAGGTACTTCATATTTGCCAGTTCCGTTCCCATAAAACAAGTGATAACCGTTTATATTTAATTGCGTCAACTCTTGATTTCGATAGGTAATAGCGGCTACATCTTCGTCATAAGCAACTGCCATTACAACATATTTATCGCTTTTATCATACCAAGAGATCAATTCGGCTGTTCTAAGGTCACCCCTGTCAAGTTCTTTGGGCATTTCAATATTTAGAGAGCCGTTCATCTCAACAACGCTATAAAAAATACCGGTTTTTTGTATGATAGCGTTCTGGAGTTGACTGCTATTTTCTTTATTGGTATATATTACTACAATAAGATTTTCATCAATTTGCTGGGAGGTTACGATCTCACCTACTTCAAAAGGATATTTTATTCTGTTGAGTGCAGTATCCATACTTTTAGGAAAGTATGTAAAAGAACCAATTACCAGACTTAAAAAGATAAATAGCCCGATAAAAATTACTTTTCTGTTCTTCATGTTCACCTCCAATGGGAATTTTTCGCTCTCATTATATCAGCAAAAACATCCGCCGGCAAGTATAAATCAGGAGGGCGCTCTTGGAGCGCCCTCCTGTTGCTTGTTATTTAGAACGGTGAGAAAGTGGAACTCATTCCCACTCGACAAATCCTATTATATGGGGCTGTATTTCCTATACTTTAACAGGCATAACATTCGCAAATTTGTTAATATTTTACCTGTTATTTTTGGCCGTTAATTTTCTTAGTATCAAAATAGTATCACAAAAAGCAGGAGAATACAACTACCTTTTACACCGTTTCCCAGGCTATTCAGCAATAGAAAACACCCTGATATATCGGAAGTTCTCTTTTATTGCGCTCGACGCATTTCGTTCCGGTAGAAGCCGTCACCCTTGGACACTGTAATCAGTTCCCCTTGGGTTTCCATAGCTTGAATACGCTTGGCAATCCACCAGTCGCCGATACCCAATTGATACCGCCCCAATACATCACCGATGAGATGAGCCACCCGGAAAATTCCATCAGGGATTTGGGCACGAATGAATGGATCGTAGAAATCCTCCCCTACACTGCGCAAACGGCCATTGACAACAGCACGCAAGGGTGAATTTTCCTCTCGAAGCTGTGACCACTCCATAGCGATAGCTCTGCGGACATTTTTAGGGATTTCC
This sequence comes from uncultured Eubacterium sp., assembly GCA_948759685.1. Next base: position 185 of record CAQBGY010000630.1, on the reverse strand, counting down.
CGCTCCAGCGGCAGATACGCCGCCCAGTCCCCCGGAGATAGTTCCCCCCAGTTCAAACAGGACTGCACCGTATTATCTTCCAGCGGCATCCACCGGGGCATCTCTAAAGCGGTCACGGGACAATCGCAGTCCCGCAGTTGCCAAAGCACATCATAAAATCCGCACAGGGAGTAAGGCGCATTGCT
>CAQBGY010000629.1 GCA_948759685.1 uncultured Eubacterium sp. | reverse complement strand
TGACAGGGCCTGCGAGGAGCTGATTCATGAGGCACATACAACATCGCTGACGGTTACGCCATCTTTGTGGATTCGGAGGACGCACGCTGTTGGAATATATGTGAAACAAGGCAAAGGCGGAGGCGTGAGTGCCTACCCTGAGATTGCGGCAGACTTTAGACTTTGGATGGACCCGATGGAGAGGTTGGCTTTAGTCAGGATGGTACGAGAGATGAAAGTCAATCAAAAGATGATATAGGGGAAATAGATACAAAGATGAATCAATAGTTGGATATATAAAAGGAGAATTGGAAAATGTGGTTGGATAATGCCTCCAGTATTGATATGCTTTTTTACTCTCCGTATGCAGATACTATAGTAAGCTTTACAAAAAACGCGTATCTAACACCGATGACTATCGGTTTATATGGCAGTTGGGGAGCAGGCAAATCATCGCTTCTGCAGCTTATTGAGCAACGAATCGAGGATGACAGAGACGATGATGTAGTCTGTGTGTCCTTGAATGCCTGGCAATTCGAAGGATATGAAGATGCAAAAGTTGCCATAATGGAATCTCTTTTGAAAACATTGAAAGAGAATAAAACATTTTTTGAAAAAGCGCATGAAAAGATTAATAAATTATTGTCACGTGTTGATTTTTTAAAAATAGGCAAGAGCATTATTCAAAAAGGGCTTCCTTATGCAATTGGAGCTTTGACTGGGAATCCATTGCCAATAGCACTTAATCTTTCTGCGGATTCGTTGAATACGGGTGATTTACTCACAAAATTGCAATCTTTCAACAGTGAATACATTAAAGATAGCGAAAAAGAGGATACTCTTACAGAAAATGTTAGAAAATTCCGACAAGAATTTGAAGATATGCTTAAAGATGTATCTTCAGTTAGGACTTTAGTCGTAATTATAGATGACCTGGATAGATGTTCACCTGAAAGAATTATTGATACACTTGAGGCAATTAAATTATTCCTTTCTGTAAAAAAGACAACATTTATTGTAGCTGTAGATCAAAGGATTATCGAATATGCAGTAAATATCAAGTATCCACAAATTGACGGATTTGCAATATCTTCTGATTATATTGAGAAAATAATTCAGCTTCCAATCAAAATACCCGAATTATCTCCTAAAGACATTGAAAATTATTTGTTGCTGTTAGTATCTCAACTTCACATATCTGAGGATGGATTTACAACCCTTATCAAAGAAATTTATGATAGCGGAATGATGCTTCGTGATAAGGCGTTAACGTATAGCGAGGTCGCGGCAATTATAGGAAATAGGTACTGCTCGTACAAAGAAGATGCATCTAAGAGTTTATTTGATGCAGATGCATCTATCATTTCAAAGATAAGCCCAACTGTATCTAGTAGTCTTAAAGGTAATCCTAGACAAGCTAAGCGGTTTTTAAATACATTTTTTGTTAGAAAAAATTTGGCGTCACTGTATTTTGGTGAAGATATTGACTTGTCAGTTATGGCAAAGCTTTTGGCCTTGGAAACAATTGAAATACGGGCATTCAGGAAACTATATGAGTGGAGCAGTGATTTTGATGGAGAAATTAAACAGCTAAAAGAAATTGAATGCCTCATTAAAGACGGAAAAGAATTTGGTGAGGAATACGCACTCTGGGCAGCCCCTAGAATCACTAAATGGCTTAAAAGTGAGCCAATAGAGTTATATAAACAAGATCTGAGTAAATATTTCTATTTATCCAGAGAAGCCCTTAGCAGTGTAGAAAGCATTTCCTCCACATTTAGTGAATCAGAGCGAAAAATGCTGTCGGCTTTCCAGAATTGTATGAAAGGGCAAGAGGATTCACGTATTGAAGAATTAAAGAAAATGGAATCTGTATCTCAACGGAATGTATGTGATGCCCTTATCGAACATTTTAAAGCTGATTCTGTCGGGCTCAATATAATTGCTCCTATATATTGCAATTATGCCGATTTTAGAACCGATATAAGTGAAGCTATATTGCAAAAGCCAAGTACATTTTTTACAATGGCTGTAATTCCCCATATGGTAATAATGTATAAAGCATCTCCAACACAGTTTGATGAGCTTTTGAATCGGCTAAAAAGCAAAAAATTTATAAAAGATGAGATTTACTCTATGATAAAAGCAGGTGATTTTGGGGTTACTACTGTTGAAAGAAAGGTGTAATAAAATGGGCACGTCTAAAGGATATATTGCGCCGTCCACTCCTAATTGGAAACGAGCGAAAGGAGAAATATCACATTACTTAAGTAATCCCTCTGATGTTGCAAGAAGAAACGCAGCTGCCCAGTATGCGAGAGCAATGGCTGGCGATAGTTATAATGTTTCTCAGGTAACGAGAGCATTTGCAGGGGCAATCAGTTTCTCATCTGCAAGTACTGCTCGAGGTTATGCGGTAGCTCTACGTGAAATTGGACGAGAAGATATTTTATCTTTAGAACCCAAAGAAGCATTAGATGCGTTAATTTCACATTTTGCAAATGATGGCAATACGATTGATGATAAAATTGCATTAGATAGCATGGTTGAGACTTTTAAAGTCCTGGAAGTAATTCAACTAGAAGATTTACAAGACATTGACACTTCTCGCTTGCTAAAAGAAATGGTATGCCAATTTGCCAAACTGAAATTTGCTCAACTTTTTGATAAGCAAATACGCACTAAATGTCCTGTAATTGAAGAAGCAAATGCGAGAATAGCTGAGATGCAAGAATATATATACTATGCTATGGATCAGCAATTAACAGAGAATATCCTTAAAGAAATCAATCCGCATAACTTAGCAAATGAAATGATTGTTCAAAACACTTTAAACAAAGGCTTTGAACTTATGACTATTTTCTATGGTGAGTAATATGAAAATATGGATCAACAAATGTATCGCGGAGGAAAGAGCGGCATCCTTTGTAGATGCCATGACCTTCAATATAGGTGTTCCGGGACAGCGTGGAAGGGTTGCCTCGAATATTCGTGATGGCTGGTATAGGGTATTGGGAATCCAAGCAGTAACTCCCATATGCGAGGACTTGTATATAATTGCGTTATCAGTTTTTGCTACAGATAAGCGAATACCTCGCAGTAAAACTCCAGACAATTGGACTCGAGAAGTACAT
>CAQBGY010000628.1 GCA_948759685.1 uncultured Eubacterium sp. | reverse complement strand
CAAACATACTTGCTCTGCTTATTTTACTATAATGTAATCACCAAAGCAAGAAAATAAATAAAGGAGGATATCATGATAAAGTACGAGGAATGGAAGGATAAAAAGAAAGACTTCTTCAAAGTGGATGTACGCCATGTGCAGGGAAATTTCTTTCCCGGCTTACAAAGACGTGCCATGACGCTAAAAGCCGGGGAGGGAATTGAGGTCATACAGACTTTTGAACCTTACCCGCTATATAAGGAGATGGATATGCTGGGGTATATACATCATACAGAGAAGCTGGCAGAAAATGAGTTTCATGTCTGGTTTTACCGGACAGAGGAAAAAGAGCCGGAAGGCTCTGCACCATACCGTCCGCTTGCATTGCTGAATTATCCTATGATTGATGAGGACTTAGGGCGTATCGCGGCGGATTTTTGGCAGGCAACATGGCAGAGTGAGAAGCGCACTCTCCCCTATGAAATGCGTCTGCTCCTTTCCCTGACAAATGCAGTTGGCGCAGGAAGAATGAGGCAGGCTGTGCGGGAACTGGTAAAGGCATATATCTATGGTCTTGAATCCGCAGCGCTGGATGATGTGTTTGAACTTTTGGCATGGAATCAGGGGATCGGATTTTTCAGCTCGGAAATTGGACCTTCACCGCTTTTTCAAGCGTATAAGATGATTAAGACGCAGGAACAAAGAGGCATAAGCAGGGAAGAAATCTGCACCGAGATAAAAGAAAAGTTTGGCGAAAAAAATCAGGAAGTGCAAGTGTTGTAACAGGAAAGAAAGATAGGGAGGAAAATAATATGGCAATCACAAAGGAAATGTTACTTGGAGAAATTTTAAGAACCAAACCGGAGGCGGCAGAGGTGTTGATGCAGATGGGGATGCACTGTTTAGGGTGCCCGTCCTCACAGATGGAGAGCCTTGCGGATGCCTGCATGGTGCATGGGCTGGATGCCGATGAACTCTTGAAAAAGCTGAATTCATAGGAGGAGTGCAATGAGCGCATTTTTAGGTTCGATTCATCACTGGCTATACGGAAAAATAGAGTTCCAAAACGGGCTAGTTGAAAGATTATCAGATATGATAAGCAAAAACGGGTATGATGATGGCATTCTTTCCGAAATGGAACAAAAGTATGGGGCGGTGGAGAAAGGCAGTCTTGAAAATATGATTGATAACAGTAATATACATGGCTGGTTACAGGATAAAATCGCTGCCGCTGAAAACCGCCTTGCTTTTCTGGTCATCTCAACGATGGATGCCCATTCTGAATGTATGCCGGATATTGCGAATGCTGCATATGAGTATGGACGGAGCAGGAAACTGTCGGGGAAAACAAGCGCAGAAGAAGTTTATAGGCATTTGGATAATCTGCTATTGAACGGAATGCCTTGTGACAGGGTTAATACTGTGGTTTCCATAAGTCAGGAGGCAGTAGTATGGAAACAGACTGTGGATATACATTTGCCATATTGGGAAGCATTACAAGGAGATGTCAGTCATTATTATGACCTGAAGGAGAGGCTGGTCGCAGGTATTTTGGAGGGCAGCGGTTTTTCCTACAAATATTTAGGAAATCAGACATTCACATTGATTAAGGAGGGATAAATAATGTATGGAATTGATTTACTGATGAAAGAACATGAGAATATCGTAGCACTGACTAAGCATTTAAGGAGAACCTGCTGTGCTGTGATTGAGGGGGCAGACATTGATGTTCAGGAGTTTCTGGAGTGTATTGATTTTGCAAGAACTTATGCAGACAAGCATCATCATGGAAAGGAAGAACAGATATTGTTTCGGTTTATGCTTAATAATTCCGATCCTGTTGCAGAAAAACTGGTGCGCAATGGAATGCTGGTGGAACATGACTTCGGAAGATTCCATATCGGGGAATTGGAGAACGCAGTTAAGCAGTATGCCAGTGTTCCGACTACAGAAGGAAAGCTGGATATCGTCACCCATGCATCGGGTTATGTGGATTTATTGCAGCGTCACATTGAGAAAGAAGATACCGTCTGCTACACTTATGCATTACGAACACTGTCAGAGGAATGCAAAGCGCAGATTGATGAACAGACAAGAGCGTTTGAGAAAAAAGCGGAACAGGACGGCATACAGGAGAAATATATTACATGGTTAGAAAAAAGGAGATAGGCGAATGGGTAAAGTTGTTGATTTCACAAAAACAGTTTCAGAGCTGGTAAGTGAAAATCCTGAAATAAAAGAGGTATTGGCAGAAGCAGGGTTTAAGGAAATTATAAAGCCTATGTCTTTAGCTGTAATGGGTAAGGTAATGACGATACCAAATGGAGCTGCCATAAAAAATATTCCTATGGACAAAGTTTTTGAAACTTTTGAGAAACATGGGTTTGAGGTGAAAACAGAAACATCTTGAACGGGTGGTTAAAAATCAGGCTGAGGGAAGGAGCAAACGAACAGTATGGAAAAAATAAAAAATATAGACAAGGCAGAAATTTTAGTTTTAAAAGAACAGGTTGCTTACCAAAGCAATCAGGTTGTAAGCAGGACTTTAGCACAAAATAATGCGCTGAGTGTCACATTGTTTTCTTTTGACAAGGGAGAAGAAATCAGCAGCCATGAGTCCAGTGGTGATGCCTTTGTGATTTGTTTGGATGGCGTTGGCGAGATTACGATTGATGACAAAAAGTATGAACTGCATGAGGGAGAATCTATCGTAATGCCCGCAAAACACCCTCATGCGGTCTTGGGTAAAGAGCAGTTTAAAATGTTGCTGGTTGTTGTATTTTAGCGAAAGGGGGATGCGGCATGAGGGTGAATGTAGATCAGAATGCTTGTATTGGATGCGGGCTGTGTGTTGGGATGGCACCTGATGTATTCCGTATGAATGACGATGATAAGGCGGAGGGGTATCAGGACTCTGCACCGGAAAACGAAAGCATGGTACAGGATGCCGTTCGTTCCTGTCCTGTTTCCGCTATTGAATGGGAGGAATAGAGATGATAAAAACAATTAACCCAAGAAAAGCAGCAGTCATCGGCTGTGGATTTGTAGGCGCTGCAACAGCATTTACACTGATGCAGAGCAGGCTGTTCACTGAAATGGTGCTTCTTGATGCAAATTATGATAAAGCAGACGGA
>CAQBGY010000627.1 GCA_948759685.1 uncultured Eubacterium sp. | reverse complement strand
TTACCGTAAGAGTCGGTATCATCAGATTGCGGAGCAACTGCATACCGTTCTTGGAATTGTCAACCGCGCTTTTCGAGGGATGATAAACATCCATATCAGACTTGCGGATTACTTTGGGTGCCTTAACAACGATTTCTGTCAGCTCTTGCTAGATGATCGTATCGGTCGTTTTCGTTTGCGCGGATGCCCCCAAGGTACCAAGCAGTGCGGTGATAAATGCTATTATTGTCTTCATATCTGTTATGTTTTTTGATCTCTATTGCAAAATTACCACTGTGTATTTTTCCTTGCCATACCCAAAAGTGTACAAATGCGGGTAGGTCTGAAAACTTACTCTTTTGGGTATGACACAGCTCTGGTGTTAGTCCTAATTCTAATCTTAAAGATGTAATCGGAAAGAATATCCAAAACGAGGATTCAGTTCATGGAAGTTTTGATAAAGGGAAAGATAGGGCCTTACTTAAAAGGATTAACCGACCCATAAATGTTGCCTTTTTTCACTTCTTTGCGATAGGTTAAATAAAACTTCGTGAATATCACGATCGATATTACTATTGGACAAAGTAGGCTCCAATTTGTGCTTTTATAAATTGTACTATAAATACAATATAACAAACCGGCAAATGAGGATACTGCCAATATCATAGATATATTACGATTTGTAATGTTGCTAATCATAAGAAAGATTTTATTAGTTTATTGTAAAATCACATTCGTGAAAAATTCTTTTGTTGTTATCGTACCAAGAAATCATAAAACGGAGTATAGTAGAAGTTGTTAGGTTGTAGATAAAGTTTGTCAGCATTAAAATCGATGAGCATATTGAATCGTTTAAGGAAATTATTTCCAATCATGCCATCTATATTCTCCTTGCTTTGCATCCCGAATATAAGAGTAGAGAATGCTCCTGCTACTTTAGGCATTATATAAGGGCCAACAATTACTTCATCAAAAAATACATTCTTCAATTCTCCGCTACCTCCGTCTGAACTTGCGATGCGGGAAATAGCAAACGGTTTCTGCGTTTCAAGTAGGTTATTTTTATTGACAAACGGAGTATTCAAATCAATTATGCGGTCGGAACCCGTATCAACTTCAAGAAGAAGATTATGCAGTGTGCCGTTCAGCTTTATATGTAGATGAACAAAGGGCACATCGTATTTATAGGTGAAAGGTAATGATACATAGCTATCTTCAACCGTTAATGTCTCTTTTGGATAGCAGTATATCTTGAAATCGTCATAGTTGATTTCAATATTAAATGCTGCTAAACCATTTAGTCCAAAAACTCCATCCCAATATTCGGGAGGATATGGAATATGAGCGCAACCGGCCTTATCATATTGAATAGTGCCAACCTTAACGGAATTGTCGTTGCTATATTCAACGCTGTTTTCGCCGGAAGTGCCTAAATTATCGGCTAACTCACCATTATGGATTAGCCCTTTGAGTTTCGGAGAATTTGTATTGAGCACTATTGATGATGCTCCTGTATCTACAAGAAAACGGAGTGAATCTGAGCCGTTAACAAATGCGGTAACGTATATACGGCTATCCCCGGCTATGGCAAATGGTATTTCTCCGACAGGAGCTTTTTTTATCATTCTCGCATCTGCGTTGAATGCAAGAACGGCAGACATGAATATTATGGTTATAAATTTTGCTCGTGATCTCATAAAAATTACTCAACAATTATTCGATTGGTATAAAACTCTATTTCTTCAATTTTTGTAAAGCTGCCTCTATCAGATTATCTTTGCCAAAAATTACATCATCAGTTTCCTCAACGATAATATCTGGTTGTATGCCGACACTGATAAATTCCGTGCCGTCGGCTAATTTCTCATGGCGGGTACATATACGCCCCCAATAACCCCAACCTAAATCAAACCTTATCGGGTTGCCTGTACTTCCGGCTGTAGGAGTTCCCATTACCAAGCCGCGCTTTGCATTCTTGAACAAAACTGTAAAATCTTCGGCGGCAGAAAATGTATTGCCAGAAACAAGTAGAATAATTGGTTTATTGTATTTTGGAATATCCGGAATTTGGAAATGGAAAGGAACAATGGAGTCGGATGCTATTTCCTCGCTATTCCACGGTTTGCCCCATGATGCGTAGGCAGCTTCATATTTAGGAGTATGCCATGCCGCTTGTGGGATTGTGTCTGTTGCAAGCAGTTTCATAACGACTTCACCATAACCACTGTTGCCCCAAGTATTATTGCTAATATCAATTATCAAGCCATCGGATGCCAATATTGTATCAGCAAGTTCAAGGAAGAAATTCGGATCAAAATCACCTTTTTGAAAGCTCGGAATTGTCAAAAGTCCGATATTATCCGATAGAGTTTCAAACTTTATAGACATATCCAGTTGTGCCACATCCCACGACGACTGTCTGTTGTCGGTAATATCAAACGATTTACTTTTGCCATTGCGGAAAGTCAGTTTAATTGGTTCTCCGCGATAGCCTTTAGTAAGATTGATGCTGTTAAAAGGATATGTGGAAGACCATTGCGGAGTAGAAGACGCAATATAGGGCACAACATATTCGTTGGCATATTCAATTACGGGAATATCATTTATGGCAATGATTTCTGTTCCGCGTTTTACTCCTCTTGCAGTATATTCGTCAGAGAAAACATCAGTAACAAAAACTTTGTCGCCTACTCTTTTTTGCAGGATAGGAGCATAAGCGACATCGGCATTAAAACTGATGCTCGTATGTCCGTCGCCAAGTCGGTTAGCAAAAAGTTGAATCATACGACCAAATTCTTCATCTGATGCTGTTCCTACAAGAGCCGGCAGTTCTGCTTGGCAGATACTGTCGTAATTCTGAGAGAATTTACCATATCCGGCGAAGTTATATTTGACTTCCGACGCGAAACGAGTAGCAATGGCCGCTTTCTGCCAAGGCGTAAGATTATTCGTTGGGGCGGCAGATGCGCATAAAACGCATAACAGCGCGATGGTGAATGTGATTATTGGTTTCATATCTTAGATGATTTTATTATTACAGCTATTACTATCAGTATCAATGAAATGCTCAACAATGCCAATATGTAATTACAATGATTCGGTAAAATTTGAGGTTTTTCAGCCTTGGCTAAGCCGCTAACT
>CAQBGY010000626.1 GCA_948759685.1 uncultured Eubacterium sp. | reverse complement strand
TAAATTGCGATTTATCTCACGATTAGTCGCAATTTTATCATTGATACTTACAATGAGCTTTCCGATACTCTCTTCAGAAGAAGAAAGTGTCGGAATTTCATATCGCATAATTTGGTCTTTGTCTCCACGGGGCATTTTGCTTCCTTTGGCACCTTTCATTGCATACTCATAGAAAGCGTCTTGAAGCAATAACGCATATAAAAATTCCGGGGTGTGACCGTCTTTTGCCCTCAAAACGAGAACATCAGCATTGCAACCGCCTTTAACATCTGCCATCCATATCTTTTTCAAATATGGTCGTATATTGGATATGAGAACATCCCTCTCACGAAAGAATGTAAGGGTACATGTCTGCGGAGGCAGATTTGAGGCTGTTTCTCGACCTGCCTTATTTTGCAAAAGAGAATCAGTAGTGACATAACATTCCAAATCAATAGCGTCGCTACTAATTTTGTCCGTTACATAATCTGCAATATCTCTAAGTTTCATCTTTGTAGTCGGTTTTAGACTACAAAGTTACTAAAAATCGGCGTATTATCCTAAAAATTTGCGGTGTGCAATACGCACATTCGTCTGATTCACCATGGCGTAATGGAGTGTGGTGTCAATCTTACAGTGTCCGAGAAGTCGCTGCACTTGCTCGATTGGCATTCCTTTATCAATGGCCATTGTCGCTAAAGTCCGGCGGAATTTATGAGGATGTATCCGACATACATTGGCTTGTTTGCCAAGTTGTCTTAGTCGGGATTCTACTCCGCTTATTGTAAGTCGGTTGTTGGGGGCAGCGAGTGATACGAACAGCGCCTGATTATCATCTGTGCGTGTCGCCAGATAATTTTGTAGATGCACTTTAGCTCTTGCGTTGAAATACACCGTCCGCTCTTTATTTCCCTTACCAAGAACAACGCACTGACGTTCATTAAAATCAATGTCGTTGCGATTAAGTGTTACCAATTCTCCCACACGAACGCCGGTTGACACCAAGAAGTCTATCATAGCAAGGTCGCGAACTTCGGTGCAAGTATCACGAAGTTTCTCCAGATGCTCGTCGCTGATAGTTTCCTTAACCGTCGTTTCAGAACGCACTTTGTGGATACGCCTAACTGGACTTTTGACAATATAGTCTTCATCTTCCAACCAAGAGAAGAAACTCGACAGAATACGTCGCACGTTGTCAACGGTGGTCTTACTGGAATTTCTCTTTGCTTGGAAATCCGACAGATACTTGCGGATTTCATTAGTTGTTACATCATGCAGTTCCTTTGAAGTCTCATCAAGGAATGCACGAATAGTATTTTCGTAGTAGCTAAGCGTTTTCTCAGAGCAGCCCTCAATACGCTTGGCAGAGATGAACTGTGCCGCCAAATCATCATTGGCTTTACGTGCTTTTTCAACTCCTTCGGGGGCTGAGGTTACATCGAATTCAGTCAGTTCATCATCAAGTGCCCTTCGCAGAACGAAAAGATGTTGCGGCGACAACACACCACTCATCTTGGCAATAACGCCATCTATTAGTCTCTCTTTCATTGAGTTTTTTATTTTAATATAGCAATTATGTCAAAATGGCATATATTGTAACACAAGAAAGATTATTCTTGATTGGCACGAAAATTGCTGTATATTAAAACAAAGACAAAATATATGGAACGATTTACCCACGCTCAATTGGTATTGATGTCTCGGCCAGCGAGTGATACCGAAGAAAACAAGATGGAAAATGCAAGGATAGCAATTTATAAGGCATTAGCAGCATCCAACATTATCAGTTCGAACAGCTATGAAGTGTTCGGGCAAGGCTCTTATGCGAACAATACTAATATCCGAAATAATAGCGATGTCGATATAAACGTGTGTTATACATCGGGGTTCTTCTATAAAATCCCCGATGGTGTTACAGCTGGTGAGCTTGGGCTAAATAATCCATGTACCTACTCCTATTCTCAGTTCAAAAATGATATTGAGAGAATGCTTAAATCATATTTTGGAGCGAATCAAGTTCTACGCAAGAATAAATGTATTCACGTTAATGGCAATACATACAGATCTGAAATTGATGTCGTGCCAACTTGGAAATACCGGAGATATACAGATAAATGGGGGTCTTATCAAGAGGGTGTGAGGCTGATTTCGGACAAAGGGCAAACAGTAGACAACTATCCGAAACAACATTTAAGAAATGGCATAGCCAAGAACGATAGAACATCTAGAAGATATAAACGATTGGTGCGTATAGTCAAGTCTATTAAGGCCAGGATGGAAGAAAATGGATTCTACTCTAATTCAAATATTACATCCTTCCTTATAGAAGGTTTGGTATATAACTTCCCGGACTCTAAATTTGACTTATACTCGGGCTCATTTGACTGGAATTCGATTTTGAGAAATTTCATTTTCTTTATTTGGAATGGCTGTGGAGAAGGTAATGAATCATGGAAGGAGTGGGTAGAACCATCTGAATGTTTGTACCTTATGTACGGTCATAAATGGAATTATTCTGATGTTAAAGAATTTACACATCGAATGTGGAATTATTTAGGTTATTGAGTTATGGTACAAATAAACTATAAAGCAATTTCTTGGTGTGCAGTTTTTCTATCGGTTGCCATATTTGTTGTTTTTTTGTTTCCGTGGGATTTTAATTCCATTTCAATTTCTGACATCTGGAGAGCTCTTGGTAAAACTGCTTCTATCGTATCCATAATCTTTATCTTATTTTCAAGATATTTATGGTATCGATGGCCGTTTAAGTTACTTGTTCCCATACCTTTTCTTAATGGGCAATGGGACGGCACTGTTACATACGAGTGGGAAGGTCAAAAGCACATCAAAGCTATAAGCATGTCAATAAGGCAGACACTTTTTTATATTCATCTGAAAGTCAAAACCGATGAAAGTACTAGTTTAAGCTATTCCGCTTCTTTCAATATCAATGAACAACGCCAGGAAAGAGAATTGATATACTCTTACTCAAATGAACCATCTATACAAAACCGCAGTAAGAGTCCAATTCATTACGGAGCAGCAAAATTATCCATTTCTGATGATAACCAAGAACTAGTGGGCTATTATTGGACTGATCGAAAGACTTTAGGTGGATTGAATTTCAAAAAGCGCTAAATCGCAATTTA
>CAQBGY010000625.1 GCA_948759685.1 uncultured Eubacterium sp. | reverse complement strand
GACTAAATATGCTATATTTGGACGGGCGGCAAGGGCTGTCCGAATTTGTCCTGCGCTGTCCCGATTTGTCCGTGGCAGATGAAAATATCCAACCAACAGTTGGAGAAATAAAAACATCTTCGGCAAAATATTTGTTATGTTTTTGCAGGTAATTACATAATATACTATCTTTGCAGTATAGAAACAAAGTACATAAATATGGCTTCATTCAGGAAAGAGATACTTGGGCAGATTGAACGGATAGATACCGGGCGTATATTCACGTTCCGGGATTTGTCGTTTGAAACGGAAAAGACCGCCAATGTTGCGGTGCTGCTCTCCGAACAGAGCCGCAAAGGGGTACTGGTACGGGTTGAAAAAGGGGCGTACTACCGCCCCAAGAAATCTGTCTTAGGATTGGGGAAGCTGCCCGTCTATCAGGATGAACAGTTCCGTTATCTTACCGAAAAACTGAACGGCTATATCACGGGGGCTTACGTCTATAATAAAATGGGGCTGACCGAACAGGTCGCCACAACCATAACGATAGCCACTCCAAACCCGGTTCGCCGTTTCCGTTTCAAGAACTTGGATATAGAGTGCGTGAAAGCCTACTGCATGGACTATCCGGATGAAAGCCTTGTCCCGTACTTGCGGCTGCTCGATGCGATAAAGGACATGAAGCGCATACCCGGAACAACCGGACAGGACATCTACAACCGGGTCAAAAGCCAATATTTCAACGGGTACAGCCTGCCGGAACTGGAAAAAATCGTATCTTTGGCGAAAAGTTACCCGCCACGTGTCAGAAAGGTGGTGGCGGACATACTGGGCGACATCAGACAAACCGTATTGCAAACGGAAATGGCAAAGACCATTCTTCCCACGACACGGTTCAACTTGGATTATAAAACGGCATAGGACAGAAATATGAATTTACATTCGGACAAGGAAGCGTTCAAGGAAATCATCGCACTGGCGGCTGAACATTTCGGCTACGAGCAGTCGCACGTGGAAAAGGATTACTGGGTATCGAAGATACTGCGGGATATTTCCATGTCCGAATATGCGGATAAGACCTACTTCAAAGGCGGAACTTCACTTTCCAAAGCCTACGGGCTGATAGAACGCTTCTCGGAAGATTTGGACTTGTTCGTGTTCACGGGTGATAAAGGTGCGTCCAAGCAGGCGGAAAAGACATTGAACAAGAAACTTTCCAAATACATAGCCGAACTCAACAGTGACATATACAAGGAAGATTTGTCGGAAACGGGCGGTAATTACCGCAAACTGTATTTTTCTTATGACAATATATTTCAGGGTGTGGGACTGAAAGAACATTTGGAAGTAGAAATAAAGTCTTGTGACCTACCGGACAAAAAACTAATGTTCTACCCGGCAGACAAGCGGGTTATCAAATCGATTGTGACCGCCTTTCTTGAAAGTATCGGGCAAGAGGAACTGATAAGCACCTACGGGTTGGGAAGTTTTGAAACGCAGTGCATCAACCCCCGAAAGACTATCTGCGACAAGGTTTCAAGGCTGGTAAAGCTGTCTTACAATGAGGATGCAGCCGCACTGTTGGCAAAGCATATCCGTGACGTTTACGACTTGTCGGCACTCTACCACAATCAGGAATATAACGATTACCTATATTCGGAAGATTTCTTGGATGCCATGTACAGGGTGACGATAGAGGACGGACTAAATAAAAACTCCCGTTCGCACTTGTCGCTGGCTGATGCACCGATATTCAAGGATGCCGAAGCGGTCATGGCGTTGCCTGAAGTAACTACGGCGTACACTACCGATTTGAAGAAGCTGACCTTTGACAAAAGCAAGATGCCGCCGATAGGTAAGGCTGTGGAAGCATTGAAAAACCTGCACGAAATACTGGTGCGCTTTGAAGCCTACCGAATAAAGCAACAAAGCAAAGAATAGCTGTTAATTAATATAAAACAGAAGAAATAATTATATGATTTTCAGAGAAATAAGAGAACGATTAACTGGTATAAGTTGCCCCATTTTTGGTGTATCTTGGAATCCGTCTGAAACAGAACGTACAAAAGCAATTAAAATTATACGTTTTTTAGAAGACAGAAGAGTATTATATAATCCTTATGAACAAGAATGTCCTGACCATTGTATTCATTCAATAATTGAAATCAGACATTTTTTAACAGATAAGATACAAGATATATCATCAGAAAGCAATCTTTATAATTACTTAAAAGCAATGCGTATTGCATGTAGGAAGTTCTTAAATCAATATACTAACAAGAATAATAAGGTGCATTTTTATTTGCACAATTATGATTGTATAAGTAGCTGGAAATTTAATTCTACATTAGGCGAATTAAGAGGTACATTTGGTATAATGTTGGCGCAAATGGCTGTGGCTTATGGGATAGATATTGAAGATGAATTATCCTCAATATTGCCTGAAAAAGATAGCGAGGAATAATATTCCTCGCCGTTTATTCTTCATCCCTTATCAGGTGGCATAGCTCCGGGTCGTTCTTAATCCGGGTTATCTCGTCCTCGACAATCTGCCGGACTTCCTGACGGATGCGGTCATAGTTGGCTTGTATCTCCTCCTGCATCCGGTCGTTGCCGTCCTTGTCGGTGAAGTCGATTATCTGCGGCAACTTCACGTAACGGGCGGTTTCCCGCTTCACCTTTTCATTGTCCACCACGATTTCACAGTGGAAAATCTTCTGCTCTATCCGTTCATCGAAATTGTCCGCCACAGCACCCACGAACATACCTTGCGTGAGGTTGGATATTTTGCTGGCGGGTATCAGGCTGTCCATTTGGGTGCTTATCGAGGTGGATTTCTCCCGCTGGTTGATTGTCATGCTCTGCCGTTTCTGCAATACCTTTCCGAAACGCTCGGAAAGGATTTTTGCCGTTTCACCGACTACCTGACCGCTGAACACGTTGCCCACGGTATTTTGTATCACCCGGCTTTCCTTGTCCCCGTAATCACGGGTAAGCTGGCTGTAATCCTGAAAGCCTAACAGAACCGCAACCTTGTTGCTTCGGGCGGTGGCAATCAAATTATCAAGCCCACGAAAATATATAGTCGGTAATTCATCTATTATCACCGAACTTTTAAGCTGACCTTTCTTGTTTATCAGCTTCACGATAC
>CAQBGY010000624.1 GCA_948759685.1 uncultured Eubacterium sp. | reverse complement strand
GCAAATTTTCAGATACCTTTTAACGCTGATGAAATCAACTTAATCTATCAGTTTGAGGAGCAGAACAAAGCGGAAACGTGCGCCAGTTTATCCGCTATTCTTCCGCAGGTAAAGGACAGCAACACAAAGCAGATAGTAAGCAACACATTAAAGAAATTAAATGCCTGTCAGAAAAAACGTGTGCGGAACTGACCGCCACCACCAAAAAGCGGAAACTGACCGAGCGTGGCCATTCCATAAGGACAAGGTTAGCCAGAGCAAAGGAACAGGCAAAACAGCCGGCAGTTGCCGAGGGAAAACAGCACAGAACCCACAGTAAAGGAAAGGAGGATATGGCACTATGAAACTTTCCCGATACAAGGCAGGAAACGGTTGTTAATTACAACGCAGGAGAACAGACCGCCACCCTCTACACAAGGGATAAGGCAGTCATGCGGAAACTGGACACGTTTGTTGCCGACTTCCCTGACACATACAAACTGACAGGGCAGGACAAAGTGTCTAAGACTTATTCTTTCCCAAAATCGCACGTCAGTTATCGCAAGCCGAGGAAACTAAGCGAAGAACAGAGGGAACAGGCAAGGGAGCGCATGAAAAACATCAACGGCATTTGATACAAATGTAAAATTCGTGGGATTATTTACGC
Organism: uncultured Eubacterium sp.; assembly: GCA_948759685.1. Next base: position 2,485 of record CAQBGY010000624.1, on the reverse strand, counting down.
AGGGAAGATTTCAGGGCTTGTATGGTATCTGTAATAACCATCAGTTCATGGCTGGAACAGTCCTCTAAAATATCCGTGATTTTAGAGATATAAGTGTACTCTGCCCTGTTTAGTTCATCGCATAAAAGTTCATCAGCGGAACAGGATAACGCATTTAATATGGCGATAAACACTTTCAGGCTCGGAATACAATTCCCTGTTTCAATGTGGGATATGTGCGTTGTGCCGACATCACATAATTCCGCCAGCTTTTCCTGCGACAGATTGCAGGCTATTCTCCGCTCCCTGATTTTCCTGCCGATAGTTTTATAATCTATCATTGCGACCACCTCATTTGCATTGTAAGCGCAGACAGATAAAACGATAATGACTTTAAAATGCAGATAGACTGAATAATGCAGATGCTATTAAGAATTTGAAGAAATCTGCCGATAAAATATATAAAGTATGAAAGGGATTTCAAATATTTATCAAGGAGGAAGCGGTTATGTCAATGAATATTAGTGGGTTTGGCGCAGGCAGCAATTCAGCTTACAAAAGCATCAATACTAACAGCAAGCAGTACAAAGCGGCGGCAAAGAATCATTTGGCGGCTCTCATGGAAGAAGAAGCCATGATGACGCCTGAACAAAAGATGCTATACAAGTTAATGGGCGGGCGTGAAGCGCATATGAGGAATGTAATGCAGAATTATAATTCCGATGGGGATTTTATCGGATCGGGCGGGGTTGTCGTTCCGGGAATGTACCATGGGGAGGACGGAAAGGTTGACCGCTCAACATGGCAGCAACTGATACCCGTATCTGACGATATGAGGCAGAAGATGTTTGACAACGTAAAAAGGGAGTTCATTCAGGAGAATGGAATCTCTAATGGTGACACAACAAAAAGGTCACAGATATTCAGGGAATACCAGTTAAGCGTCAAAAAAGAGGACAGGGCAAAAGGAACATGGACGCTGCAGCAGTATGAGGGCAAATACCGTTCTGCTATGTATGCGGCAGTCAAGGCGGCTAATCCAAAATGGGAGCCGGGGCAGCCGTTTGACCCTTCCATTTTAGACAGTGTTACAAGGGAATCCGTAGAAAGCACACTTGTGAAAAGCGGCAATACATTTGTGAAAAGGTCATCTGTTTCCGGCAGTTCATTAGACGTGCAGGTCTGATATAGAAAGCATACAGCAAACAAAAGCGGGGTTATAAAATGGTTGTTATAAATAATTCGGATTATTATAGTAAAATACCAGCGGGCAGGGATTTTAATAACCTGCCTGCTGATTCCAGTGCTGGCACAACTGTAGGCTATCAATATGATGGATTTACGGAGGAAGACCGTTTTGTACAAAAAGTTCTGCGGGAGCATTATGATAAAATGTACAGGGAAAATATGTCACATTCCGATCCGATGGCATATGTAAGGTCAAAATACTGCGATGTGACCTCTCCCAACTTTTGCTCATACATGACGGCAGACCAGCGTTCCATAGCTTACCGTACAGAAAAAAGAATGCTGCAGACAGGAGGAAAACCTGTAGGCGGATTTGCCCGGTATGATTATGCTTTGAAGGATTACAAGGACTTATATACAGGCGGTTCAAGAAGTACGGGCTACAGCCGTAACACGGATAAGGAAAAGCAGTATGCCCGAAGTGTTATAAACCAGCAGATTTCAGAGCTGTTTTCCAGTCATGGAATATCCTTATCGAAACAAATAGACTTGAAATTTTCTGTTAATCCGTATACATATCAATTAAACGTGTCAGGAAATACAGATAAAGATACTTTATCACTGATAGAGAAACTGCTGAATGAGGGAGATAATGCAAAAAACATATGGACACATGCGTGGCTCTGTATGCATGATGCAGATAATGAAATTGTCAATCTGCAGGCAAATACAATAAAGGCAAACCAATATTCTTTATGGCATGAAGTATATAATACAACAGGGTATGATATACGCAATGCGGCATACAGGAACGGTACTTTTATTGCGGAAGACGGTACAGACTTACTTGCATTGTTTAAGGAGAAAGCAAAGAACGGCGCAGGGTATGAACTTTATTCTAACAGGTGGCTGGAATATGCTAAGAATGGCTGGAATAAAGAAAATGATTTAGTGCTGGAAATAGGTTTTGACAGTAGCGGGTTGTATGACATAGGACAGGAAAAGGGATATGGGATAGCACAAGATGCATGGGTGAAAAGCAGCGGTCAGAGTATATTTGATGCCAAAGTGTAAGAAAAAAGCCTTGCCAGAATGAAAAAGCCGAATATTTTCGGCTGTCCATTAGATGTGAGTGTATAAACAGTTTTACAGACAGGTGGTTATTATGGGTATATCGTTAAACAGTGTAGCAAACGGCGTAAAGAATGTTACAAGCGCAACTTTAGCAACAGGACAGCCAAACTGGTCTTACATTCCGTCCGCCGCAAAACAGACAAAAACACAGACTGAGATCGGAAGAGCACACGTCTGAACTCCA
>CAQBGY010000623.1 GCA_948759685.1 uncultured Eubacterium sp. | reverse complement strand
AATGAAGCCATAATTGATGAACTTAGGAGTATTTGTGGACCTATCTACCCATGGTTTATCCCCGTAAATTTCACAGGAATAGACCTTACAGACTCTATGGAAACAATATTTAAGGAGAACAAATCATTATTAGAGCAATGCAATAATCTTAAAGTATCTATGTGGGGGCAAGAGAGATTATTTGACAGTCTAACCCAATGGTTACATTATTCCCAAATCTCAATTTCCGTTAAATCAAAAGATGAATTTGTATTTTTGGGGAAGACATTGTATTTATTAAGTTTAGGGAACCTTGGAGACAATATAGCATTATCAGGTCTTAAACCTGCTAGTAGAATGGGAATTAATAGTGATGAACTAGCAATATTACTTCTCGGCTTGAAAAGTTGCCGCTTAATGCCAGAGGTATGGCAAGAATTAGAGGAAGATTTCATTCGTTCTGCAAGAGATTTACATAAAATATACAATTTGAGTGTCTCAACAAAAAGCATTGAGGCCATTATTTCTACGAATTTTAAGGATGGCTATGGAGATTCTAATCATAACGATAAACAGAAGTATAGTTTCATCAATGAGAAAGTTTTAGCGGTATGTGAAGTCTTTAGAATGGCTTTTCCCGACAAAGAATATTACAATTGCTCAATTGAATGCGGAGATATTACGGAGATAATGATCGATACTGTCAAGACTATATCCAATATAAATCTACCAGTTCGAATGATGTATATTCCGAGGAACATGGTCTGCAATCTCTATGCCCAAAAGTTAAAATCTACAAGCAAGCAGTCATATTATCATCAATCGATTGAACTAAGAAGAGCTTATGTAAAATGTTTATCATTGCTTTCCAATGTTCTAAAAAATATCTTAGAAGGAAGAAAAATTACAAAAGACTTAATTTTGTCTTATTCAAAAGCAGATCAATATTTAAAGTCTTTACCTTCTTTGGAATTACCTATTGGGATGCACGACCCTTTGTCAATAGAAAATATCCACTCAGAAAAAAATGGAATAAAAGACAGATACCAAAATTTACGTAGTTATTCCAATGCACTTGACGTGTATAGTAGTAATATATCCAGTTTTATAAATCAAGCATTTAATTTACTATGTGTTAAAACTGATAACTTTATACCTACCAAATATCTCCTTTTCGATTCATTGGCAAAGTTGAATGATATGAAAAAACAGACTCTTTTATTGGGAAATCCTTATTCTCCTATAGAAGAACTTGAGCGACTTTGCAATAAGGAAGAGAAAACAATTGTAAAATTATTGGAACAATGGGCTTATATCTCCAATAAACATGGTCAGAATATTTCGGATGCCGTTGTAAATTCCAAAATGAATATCGGTGTTGAAACTCTGATCAAACGTTGTGTGAAAAAGTTGGAGATTGCAGCAGCTCACTATCATTTGAGTGGTCGATTCTCTGCAAATAATAATCGAATTAAATTAAAATTGGAGTACGATGAATTCAGCAAATTGTCAGAACTAGATATAATAGCGCGGGATCTTCTTCGATTTAGCTTTTTACCCTCTGAATGGATGTCTGCTGAACAATATCTGTTAGAGTCAACATTTTCTAATATAGAGATAGAATTCTATTATAAGCATATAGATGGATCTCTTATCAATATTTCAGGGATTAAGTATGTTATTGCATGCAAAGACCTTTTCTCAATAGCAGAATCAGATAATTGGGAATTTCATTTGAGAAAGGACCCTAATGTGGAGATAGCTGTCCCCGAACCAATCAAAAGGTTTGATCAAGTCAAAGGTTATCTCTATTCTATGGTTATGATAGGTTCTCAGACTGAAAAGTTATCTGGGATAGTTAATTCTGATGATGCTGTCGGGCAAAATATGTGTAGTCAATTAAAGTGCTCCTATAAAGATATTGGGGATACAATTATTGCCACACTTTCAGATTGCAAGATATATATAGATTCAATAAATGTTCGTACACTTTCTGGTCTATTTAAGGCTTTTTGCGATAGTATAATAACTCTGTGCGAAGATGGACTATGGCTCGAAAGTACGACAGAAGCGAGAAAATTGCTTAAGGATATGATTGATTTGGAACTATCTATCAAGGAGATTCTGTTCTATCATAATCTTACGGCAGGTAAGAGTTACGATAACTAAATTATGATTTGCATCCTGATTAGTTCATTAATTTAGCTTCATGAGTATTTTTAATTCCCAATGAATAACTTGTTGTATAAATATTTAGACATTAACGGTGCCAAAATGATGCTATATCATAACACCTTGATGTATGCTAACGCGACTACATTTAATGATCCGTTTGATTGTCATCCATGTTTGATTGACTTTTCTAGAGTGCCATCTGAAAAATGTAAGATTTGGGATGCAGCTGTTATTGAAAATTTAGAATCTAATAGATATATAAACAATAGGAACGATTTATGGATTTGTTGTTTATCTAAGGTATATGATTCTCTATTGATGTGGAGCTATTATAACAAACATACTGGAGTCTGTTTAGGGCTTAATATGGAATATATCAAAAAATATATTCATGTGGGATATGGTATGATGGTAAATACGCAAGCACGTGAAGTAAAATATTCTGACATTATTAACAAACCGGATTATTATCGTGACCGCGAAGATTTTTTCTCTTATCAAGTATTCACGAAGGCAAAAGCGTGGGAACATGAACAGGAAATGAGATTATACATCATTAAACCCTCGCCAATGTTTATGGCATTTTTGCCACATCAACAAGAAAAGAATGAGCTTGATTGGAAGGAATTCAGGTCATTTATAAAAATTGGACCGGAATGTTTTGATTCCGTATACTTAGGCGTGAATATCAGCCCTAATGATAAAGAGAAAATAATACGACTTGCACAGAAAGTCAATCCTGAAATTAAGGTCTATCAGATGATTCCTGATACCTCCTCCTTTAATCTAATAGCATCTAAAGAGGAGGAAATATAAAAAACAACACTTATGACGGTTCTTTACTATGGCAAAGAAGTTTGAGATACGAAATAGCACGGCGGAGTTCCTGATCTTTCAGATTGATGGGAAGGAGGATGGTGTGCAGGTTGTGTACCATCACGAATCTGTGTGGTGTACGCAGAAGGCTATGGCGCAGTT
>CAQBGY010000622.1:2641-3134 GCA_948759685.1 uncultured Eubacterium sp. | reverse complement strand
AAAAGTTTATTTTTCAAAATTTACCTCTTGACAAAAGTCACTTCATAACAGGAGGGTATGATAGAAATAGCTTTTATGACAGTAATGGTGTTGCATATTTAACCAGATTTTTACAAAGTGAGCATAGAATAAAGGGGATTATGCAAAGTGATGATAAGATTCCTAATTTAGATGGAACTATTCAACTGTTAGAATGGAATTCTGATAAGAGGGCGATTCCCAGACAGATATTTCATGTGCAAGTCAAAACAATGAATAATGGATATGAAAATACAAATAAAAATCATCATAGAAGCCAGTATAAGTATTCTGTGGATACAAAAGTATTTAACGTTGTAAAAGAAAATATTACATTTGATCCAGTATTATTATTTTTGGTTGACGAAAAGAAAGAAAAAGTGTTTTGGCGCTATGTGTCTGTTGATTTTGTTATGAGTCTAAATTTGAATGATGAAGAAAAGAAAACTATTTATTTTAGTGATTCTGATTTAAT
>CAQBGY010000622.1:797-2631 GCA_948759685.1 uncultured Eubacterium sp. | reverse complement strand
TTTGAACCGGAACAACGATCATCTGATATCTTGTTTAGTGATTCTGATTTAATTAGTAATCTGACAGAATTTCATTTGCGCCTTGTAGAGATTCATGAAGAAAAAGTAAGAAAAAGTAAGAATCTTAATGAGAACTTAATTACAACAAATTTAACTGATAATGAGGCGATATACGAAATGCTTCAGGAAGAGTGGAGTTATTTGGATCGTTTGTTAAAAAGCGATTTAAAGATTGTGACAGATTATATGTATCCTGATACATGGAAATTTGGCATAGCATTTCAAGAAGGTGAAGAGTTTTCTTCAATAGGAATATATCATATTAGAAAAGGAAACAATGATACTTTTGTCAAGGAGTTTAGTACAAATAAAGAGAAATGTTTTACAGTATCGCATTATAAAAAGGATAAAATTAGTGTCAGGGAGGTATTAAATGAGCAGATAAGTTTGCTTATCAAAGATTTTTTTAAACATGCAAGAATCCCGGCGAGATATTTGCCAGATATAGTATTGGAAGAAATCGCATTTCAATTTTTAGATTTAATAGCAGAAGCTTATGTTGAAGTTGAGGATAAAGAGTTTGTTTTGACATATTATAAAAGGCAGGAAAGCGTACAAGAGGTTCGAAGATTATGGAACGCACTTGTTCTATTTGCCATAGTTCAAAATGAAAATCTGATAAAACAATATGCGATTCATAAGAATATCAGAGTAGAGATTGATCCACTTAGTATGCTGCTAACTTGTAATGTGGCAAATAAAAAACTGGCAGTACAAAAGTTCGAAGAATGCCTTTATAAAACAGGGAAAGAAGATTATGAACTACCATACCCTCTGGCATATTCTGAAAAGCATGCTTATGAATTGTATGAAGATGTGTTTCATGAATTAGAAATAAGGAAAATCAAGGAAATAAGCAGAGTATGGGAATCTAAAAAGTATAAACAGATGTTTGAAGAATATGAAAATTTGAACTTAAGGGGGTTCGATAGAATTGAGACAGGATATTTAATTAAAGATATTTATTCTAATTTTGATAAGCTTTTGAGAGAACTTCCAAGGACATATAAGCATACGAGCAAAGGAGTCTGGCATGAAATGGCGAGAGAACGTATGCTACGAATGAAATATTCCATTTGTTATGAACCATCGGATACATCATTTGCTTATTATAAATTAGTCAGAGATGCATTTGAATTTGATATAGAAATTAATGAGTATCCAGTGGAAGAATTAAAGGAATGTATTGGGAACGTCAGTAACTTGGAAAAATATAATGCCAGAAGTATTTGTAGTAGCAGTTTTAATACTTCTTTTGAAATGAAATTTCCATTATACAGCCATATATGGTATTTGTTGAATTTGGAAATGTGGAATAGATGTGATGTTAGAAAACCAATTTTGGATATGGAGTATATTTAATATTTGGCGGAAGATCGATTAACGCAAAATTGTCATGCGGATTTTTAGAGACAGATGTTGGTATAGTATGGTAATATATGTCTGAGGTGATTGCTTGAAAGATATTTTGAAAAAAGATGGGTTGTCATTAGAGCTACTGGAAGACTTATCCTATCAATCAGGACTGGGAATAAGGCTGAAGAAAAATCTTCACCATTTTAACAGGGAAGCATTGTTTGAAGAACTAGTGTCAGTAAATAAATGGTATGATACCTGCGAGTTGCTTCATGGGGTAATCATAGATTACCGCATAAAAAGTATCCAGTCGGCAATGATGAAATATGAAAGATATTATCCAGACCATCAGGCAGCAAAAGTATTTAATGATATGTTGGGATTTCGGACTCTTTGTGACAGCTATCAGGAAATCATG
>CAQBGY010000622.1:0-787 GCA_948759685.1 uncultured Eubacterium sp. | reverse complement strand
AATCATGGACATGGCTGTGTTAGACAAGATACGAGTGGCAGATATGACTGGCGGTAAGGCAAAAGATGACGGTTATCGGGGAGTCCATGTGTATTTTCAGATGAGTAATTTTCATTATCCGATAGAAATTCAGTATAATACTTTTTATGACAGGCAACTGAATAACTGGCTTCATAAGTATGTATATAAAAGAAAATATGAAGATCATGTAGGAAGCCTGTTACGACAGGCATATGAAGCTGCCAGAATCAGAAATGAAGATGAATTTAGGGAGGTGTTGGAAAATGTGCTATCTGATTGCGAAAAAGTTTAATGATGCAGGATGCCTTGCGTTACAGACAGTGCATGGTCAGCATTTGGCGGATTTTAAAGAAAAGCTGATGAAGGCTGTTGGCTATGAAACGATACAGCTTGTGACAATCAGCCGTCCGTCTGCGTACGGCGAGTATGAGCCATATCATTTTGTGGAGACGGAACAGGAGTTTGAAGAGGCGGTAAAGAATATGTGAAAATAATTATGTTTGACGAAAGTAAGGAGGCACATGTACCGAGACGGTAGCTTGCGTGGTATATAGATGTATATGTACTGAGCATTCTCTTTATAGAGGTATATGTGCTGAGCATATATTTAAAGATGTATTTGTGCTTAGCATCGGATCAGGCAGCGAAGCTTGTGAAGATGGGGGAGAACTGAGGTGCCTTATGAAAAAGGTAAAGGATTGGCATTTATCAGGGTGTCAGAGATCGGAAGAGCGTCGTGTAGGGAAAGGTGTAGATCTCGGTGGTC
>CAQBGY010000621.1 GCA_948759685.1 uncultured Eubacterium sp. | reverse complement strand
CAAGAAAAGAAACCATAAAAAATGATACAAGAATATAGAAATTTGTTCAAAATCATCTTTTAACAATAAAAAAATAACACAGAAAATGATTCCATTTTTCATCTATCGTTTAAAAACTATCATTTCATTCATCATCATTGCAGAACAATTACTAACATCTCTCTCTACCGAAATAGTCTCAATGCACATACCCGATCTTTCCATTACTATTTCCTTTACCCAATTTCAATATTGTCTTTTTCAGTTTTATCATTTACAATGAGTTGTTTTTTCGACAACAACATATAATTTTTCGTCATTTTTCAATCTGAGTGTTTATTAATCTCCTAAAATTAAACAGATCATCACTTTAATTCATAAATTCGCAATCAGTTGAAAAAATATAAATCAATAAAATAAGGCCGTATGCGAAAAAACATTTTAATATTCATGATGATTCTTTCCCCTCTCTACTTTTGGGGACAACACCCCACAGACAATATGGATGTCAGAAAAGTATTCCCATTCCATAATACAGATGTCACATTAAAAAATTCTTGGTTAAAACAACGAGAAGAACTCAATATTACCTTCCTAAAATCCTTAGATCCCGACAGATTATTGCACAACTTTAGAATTACCGCAAAATTACCATCCGACGCAATCCCTTTAGAAGGATGGGAATCTCCGAAAATCGGTTTAAGAGGTCATTTTGTCGGTCATTATCTCTCCGCTGTTTCCAACTTAGTAGAAAAATATAAAGACCCTCTTCTTACCAAACATCTGAATTATATGATAGATGAATTATATAAATGCCAACAGGTTTCAAAAAATGGATATTTAAGTGCTTTCCCCGACAAGGATTTTGAAATATTAGAAACAAAATTCTCTGGAGTATGGGCACCCTATTATACTTATCATAAAATTATGCAAGGAATGTTAGACGTATACATCCATACAAATAACAAAAAAGCTTATGATATATTGTCAGGTATGACCGACTACGTAATTAACCGTATGTCCAAACTAAGCAACAAGACAATAGAAAGGATGATATATACCGTAGAAGCCAATCCACAAAATGAAATGGGAGCAATGAACGAGGTATTGTACAAGTTTTATCAAATTTCAAAAGCACCTAAACATTTGGCACTAGCTAAATTATTTGATCCTGACTGGTTTGCTGATCCTTTATACAAAAGTGAAGATATTCTATCAGGGTTACATTCCAATACCCATTTGGTACTTGTAAATGGATTTGCCCAACGTTATGCCATTACAAAAGAGAAAAAATATCATGATGCAGTCATTAATTTTTGGAATATCCTAACCAATCACCATATTTATGCCAATGGCACCAGCAGCGGGCCTCGTCCTAATGCAACAACTAAAACTTCTGTGACGGCAGAACATTGGGGGGAACCAGATCATCTCTGCAATACTTTAACTAAAGAAATCGCAGAAAGTTGCGTGTCACATAACACCCAGAAGCTATGTTCCTATATTTTCACATGGACCGCCAATCCTCAATATGCAGATTCATATATGAATACATTCTATAATGCTGTTCTTCCAGCACAAAGCAGCCACAGTGGTTCCTATATATATCATTTACCATTAGGCTCACCACGCAACAAAAAATATCTGAAGGATAATGATTTTGCGTGTTGTAGTGGTTCGTGTGCCGAAGCCTACACGCAACTTAACTCAAATATCTATTATCATAACGATTCTATACTTTATGTGAACCTTTATATCCCTTCAATTGTGAAATGGAGACAAAAGGACATACAGTTAGAGCAGAACAGTTATTTTCCTAAAGATTCCACAATCAATTTCACAGTCTCAACCAAACGAAAATCCCAATTCATTTTAAAATTATTACTTCCTTCGTGGAGCAAAGGAGTTGACGTATACGTCAATGAAAAAAAACAACATATCAATACGGCTTCAGCCGCATCATATCTTGAATTAAACAGAATCTGGCGTGACCAAGATAATATCAGATTAGTGTTCCACTATGATTTTCACTTAAAACCAATGCCTGACAATCCTAACACATTCGCAATTTATTATGGTCCGATGTTACTGGCATTTGAATCCAAATCGGAAGTAATATTAAAAGGCGAAACAAAAGAGATTCTAAAAAATCTTTCTGTTTCAGATCTCAAAAAGGCTACTTTCCAACTAACTAATAATAACAAAAACTATCAACTCCGCCCATTATATGATATAGACAATCAATCCTACGGAGTATATGCAACTATCAAAAATTATTAGATTCAGTTATTCCGCCAGCTAGCCGTTTGTGAAATTAGCGAAAAACCAAGGATCAGCCATATTATCGTATAATTCTCACTCTAAACTTTGTGAAGAATCTGTAGCACAACATAAATGAATACAGATTCTTCACCCTCACTAAAAGACAAAATAACAAATCCAGTAAATGATCACTTACTTTAAAACGTCGCAGGCAAAGAAAGCAATTGGTACATCAGTGTACGTGCCATGCGTTCCTGACCATTGGTATTAGGATGCAGCCGGTCATACCCCGGATCATAGAAATAAATAAGCTGTTCTTCAATCATCGGATTCATACCGGTAACCGAATTAAAATCGACCACCGGAACACCCCACAAATTACCTGCTTCTTTAACAGCCTGTACATAAGCATCCACATATTCTCCACACTTATTCTGATAACTTTCATCCGGTTGTACATTCTTTTCGCCAAACTCCGCCAAAGAACGATGCAAAGGAGTCAACAAGACAATCTGTTTGTCCGGAAATAGTTTTTTCAAATGGCTCAAGCCAAGATTAATGCGCCCTTTATACGTATCATTCGTCATCACAGGAGTACGTCTTTTACGGGTTTCCATTTTTTTAACTTCGCCACGGGCAGCCATCACCTGTTCTTCTTTCTCCGTAAACCAAACTCCAACAGGTACACTACTATTAAAATCATTGGTTCCCATCAAGACAACAATAGCATCAACTTCCTCCCCATGCTCCTTTTTCAATTGCTCTGCCTGACGGGACACATCATTCCATTGGCGGCCACTCACTCCATATACATAAGGAGTCATATCCAGCCATTCCTTCAAAAAGTCCCAATATTTCTTTATGTTGTCTCCATAACAATTAGATCGGAAGAGC
>CAQBGY010000620.1 GCA_948759685.1 uncultured Eubacterium sp. | reverse complement strand
CCGTGACTGGAGTTCAGACGTGTGCTCTTCCGATCTCTATTTTGGTTACTGCTCCACATTAAACTGCCTTTGCTTATGTTCTGGTTCTATTCTGTATACTGTAAAATGCTGTTGCTACAATAAAGTCCCCTCATGTTCAGCGAAACTATTTAGGTGGCAAATGCACTGTAAACCCACAAAGTGTTAAAAGTTAGGGATATTTGATTGATTGTAGCATAAGGTTTTCATAAAGTATTTTTTTGTCACCCTTGTTCTCATACAGTTATTTTAGTCAATTTTTTCCCTTACTTAGGGGAAATGTACAAGTATATATTTATTCCATGTATATCTTCATGTAGCCGTAACCGTCTGGTCTTGTGTGTCAATGTTATCAGTAAATCCTGCATGTCGTGTGTGTCACATTCACTGTTCGGAAATTTCTGTATTGTGTTGTAACGTCACTCACGTTATCAATGCAAAACCATGCCGCACAAAATCGGTTCGTAGTCCCCCATGCTTTTGATGTCACCGTAACGGTATTCTCCACGGTAAAAGCCCTCTCTGTCAAGAATCCGCTTGACGAGCATCGGATTGAAGTCCTTCCCGTTTCTCCCTGTGTAGCCCAAAAGATTCATAAAGTCTGAAATCTTTTGCAAGGTAAGCGTTGGCATTAACTCTTTTAATTGAAAAACCCGTTGTACCGCCTCGGCTTCTTCCTGTTGTATGAACAGTTTTTTCCCACCATGGGGACAATAGTAACCGAACGGTATGCCCCCGCCCGCATATCCCCCTTCCTTCGCCTTCTGTAATCGTCCGCGCTTTAACTTCAATGCAATCTCCAACCGCTCATAAACATCCAAAAGCTCAAGCATCCCGTTTACAAGCACTTCATTTGGATTCTGTGTGTAAATCGAATACTGGGGACGGTCAATCGCCTTAACATCCACGTTACATTTTTTGAGTTCCCTGTGGATCAGCACCCGCACCATGTCACTACGCCATAATCGGCTTGTACTGAGTACCACAATATAACGTACTCCTCTTTCTTTCACATAAACCAACATATCCAACAGCCCGTCACGCGCAACCGTCATTTCGTCCTCGTCCGCCTTCGCCCCACTGACCCCCTCGTCCGAAAATATCTCCAACAGAGCGTATTGCTGATTGTTACAGTATCTTACTATCTCCTCCCTCTGCTCGTCCAACGAATACCCATGCCTGACTTGGCTGTCAGTCGATACTCGGACGTATCCTACAGCCTTTATCTCGTCCCTTTCCATGTTATAAAACCCTCCTTCAATACATAAATTTTATAACACTAATTTCAATCCGTGTTATTTTTACGGACTGCATTGAAAAATCCACAAGGTTCTCTCCATACGGGCAGGACAACTTCTTATTTCCAAAAGATTTCCAGTGTACCGTTTTCGTGCAAAAGTATCTTATTGATAAGGGTATGGGTGACTCTCTTCTTCTGTTCGTCCGACAAACGATTCCATTTGACCGGTATGTCATAAGATAAACCCAATCGGTCGGTAACGCGGGTATCAAGGTATGCGTCTAACTCCAATTCGCTAATCTGCCGTTGCTTTTCTTCTATCTTGGAATAAACTATGCCTGCCGGCTCACCGCCATAAGAAGCCACTTCCAGAAGATTGTCTATCTCTTTTTTTAATTGCTTAATCTTTTTTTCCGCTATTTGTTGTTTCTTGAGGTCAGCGACTATTTTCTTTGCCACCTCGTCCAATTGTGACTTCATTTGTATGCCTAAATTTTCTCTAAGCTGTTCAAACTTAATCCCCTTGAAACTTACATCACAACACCGTAAAGCTCTTGCACCATAACATCCTAAATAGGGTTTGGAATACATTTTGATACTGTAGCCGCATTTTGCGCATTTCAATAATCCTTGGAATTCCTTAAGGTTTGTCGGTCTGTTATCTTTTCCTAATTGCTCATTTTGAGCCAGCCGTTCCTGCACTTGGATAAAGGTTTTGCTGTCAATGATTCCTGCAAAATTGGTGAGGTAAATACTTTGTTCCTTTAGCGTGGTGTATTTTCGCACATTCGCATTTCCGGGCTTTTTCCCTACGATATGAGCAGATGTGGTTCCATTCCACGCCGACTGCTCATTCAAAAAATGTATGCTGCGAATTTCATAATATTTATAAAGAATCTGGTCTGCCACACAGTAAACTGGATTTTGCAGTATACGCGCCAGCGTCACATTATCAAACATTTTGTTCTCTCTGCGGCTTTCATATCCCAAACTTGTCAATTCCCTGCATAAAATACCCAGTGAAATATGCGGTCGCTCCGCATAATTCTTAAAGATGTATTTTACAATTTCAATCTCTTTTTCGTTAATTTCCAAAGTAGGTTTATTGTCTGCCGTGCGGGCGTTCTGAAAGCCACAGGGCGCCGGACCACCAGCCCAACGCCCATCTGTTTTAATTCTTTGATAATAATTATCTTTTACACGAAGCTGAATGTTTTCTCTTTCCATTTCTGCAAACACCATACTGATCTTCAACATGGCTCTGCCCGTGGCTGTTGTCGTATCAAACGTTTCATTGACGGAACAAAACTCAACCTTATGCTCTTGAAATTCCTTATACATAGTTGTGAAATCCAAAAGATTACGACTGATTCGATCCAGCTTGTAAATCACTATTTTAGCAATCTTGTTCTCCTTGATATCGGAAAGCAACCGTTGAAATTCTGGTCTTTGTATATTCTTTCCGCTGTACCCTTTGTCTGCATAAACTTCAATCGGAAGTTCATTTGGGTTTGAGTTAATGTTGTTCCTGCAAAACTCTATCTGTGTTTCGATGGACAAACTATCTTTCTTGTCTATTGATTGTCTGGCGTATATCGCTATCTGCTTTTTCATTGGAAGCCGACTCCCTTCTTTCCTTTTCAATCTCGTTTGACTGGTAGATATAGTCCAATAATTGTAAGTAAGTGTGGATTTTTTCCTCCATTGTCTTGTTGGAAAAGTGATTGATTACCATAGGCTTTTACCCTTTTAATCTCTTTTCACTATTATATTACACCTTCTTTACAATTATATCAAGAGTTTCGATCGACCACTGGATCGGATAGTAACCGCACTTCTGCGCATTTGTTATGACATGATTGTCATAATCTCCGTAGGGCGGCC
>CAQBGY010000619.1 GCA_948759685.1 uncultured Eubacterium sp. | reverse complement strand
TTGCTTTGTCGGATGGGATGGTAGTAAGGGAATTGGTACGTCAGAAAGAGCAGAGGCAGTTTATGAATGATATTCTGGAATTTTTGAAGATTGTGGAGGTGGGACAATGACAATAAATGAAATCACCCGAAAGCTGATCCGCCAAAATAAAAGCCGATATCTGCTTTTTGGGCTGTCAATCTGTTTTGCTATTGCAATGACCGGGGCTTATGGCGTTCTGCTTTTTGGCAGGTCTATAACCGATGTATTGATGACAGACGGATCGACCTACATCATTTCGCTTGGAATGTACGGAATCACAATGATAGGTATTGTTGTTTTTCTTTTCTATGCTAATGCTATTTACATGCAGTTTCAAATGGGGGAGATCGGGGTATTCATTTCTCTTGGTCTTTCTCCAAAATCTGTTGGTAAAATACAAAGCCGCCAGCTTGACAGTATATTTTTGATTGGAGGGATGGCTGGTCTTATTTTGGCTGTTCCGATTTCTTTTGGCATATGGTCATTGTTGTCTTTATTTCTATCCTATACAGATGGAACCTTTCATGTGGGATGGATAGGACTGCTGATTGCAGGAGGGTTATGGATATCGGCATGGGCTATCCAGCGCATCAGGAATGCAGCTCATATAACAAGATTAGATGTGATAAAGATTATGAGCTCATCATCTGAATGCGAGGAGGTGAAAGGCTCCCATCCGGTTTTGGGTGTCATAGGGCTTATAGCTGTTCCTTTGGGACTGATATTGTTTAATCTTACTGCGGTTATCTACTCACTGAAAAGTTTTTCCGTTCTCTTTCTTGGCATCAGTCTGGTTGGAATGTATACTCTGACGGCGCAGATTACTTCCATAGGCAGCATTATAAAGCGTTTTTCCTCCAACGCATACAGAAAAAGTATATTGTTTTATAATCTGGTAAGGCAAAAAGGGAACCAATATACGTTATCCTTATTTGTTTCTTCGCTGCTGATTACGCTTACGGTATTTTCCATATGTTTTAATGGATGTACTTTTCTGGAGCTTTACTATGAAATTAAGGAAGAACCCTATGATTATGCGGTTTTGGTCAGGGAATCAGAGCAAGATATGGATGAAAGCAGGATAGGTTCCTTTGCAGAAGAAAACGGCATTTCTTTAAGTGAATGGCATTCACTGGATATGCTTTTGCTGGGGAGAGAGCATCAGTATATGGATGCTTCAAGAAATGAGTGGTCACCGGAAATTGTTGTTAATGTGTCCGATTTTAATAAACTTTCCGGCATGAACCTGTCTGTTCCTGATGATGGATATATTTACTTTCAGGATTCCGATGATTCTGTGTTTCAAACCTGCTCGGATAATAGAGGGGTGTTTTACAATCCATGTGCAAAAGAAGATTTTACGCTGCAAAAAATTGAATTGATTTCAAGGGAAAATGTACTGAACCAAACGGCAAAGATAAATTCTTTTGCTGTCATCAGTGACAATACTTTTCAAAGGATAAGTAATACTTTGGATTCCTCATATAAAATGACCTATCACCTGTTTCATGGCAGTAATCCCGAAAACAGCAGTGAATTTCAAAAGAGACTTCTGGCAGAGATTGTAGCATTAAACGATGGGGAGATATTTGTGAGCTGGCAGGATCAGGCTATTAAAGATAAAATAGAGAACTATGAAGATATTTATATTCCTTATGATGGAAACGAACTGTATGCTGCCCGCTGGTGGGAATTTTACCCTTACGCAAAACAGACGCAGTTTGATGTCCAGATGGAGGCGGGCGCAGTTTATCTGATCTTAATTTTCTTTATTGCCGTTATTGCATGCGTATCTGCAACGATGATAATGGGACTAAAAATTGCAGGAACGATAATGCAGGATACAGAAAGTTATAGAAAAGCGATGTATCTTGGGCTAAAAGAAAATGATCTGAAAAAACTGATTCGGAAACAGATAGGGTTAATTTATTTTTTTCCTGTAATATGCGGCTGTGCCACAGCTTCTTTTATGATAAACCGCTTTATGGAGGCATCTTCTATTGTACATGTCCGTGAGGTTACGCTGGCTGCTATAGGAATATCGCTAATGGTAATCCTTATACAGCTTATCATATTTTTCTTTCTTCAGAAGAAATTGGTTGTTTCGACATCTGGGATAGTATATGAAAGCAGGTGACAGGATTGGAATATACGATACAAACTTATGAGTTATGCAAAAAATACGGTGATTGTTCTGTTGTCCGGAATGTATCCATGCACGTTCCGAAAGGACAGATATATGGACTGTTGGGCAGGAACGGGGCGGGTAAAACTACAATTATGAAAATGGTGCTTGGACTGGTGAGGAAAGATTCCGGTTCTGTGACATTATTCAACCAGGTAATGACAGGTTATCAGAGCGGGATTTATGCCCGTATTGGAAGCCTTTTCCCCTCAGTCTTGAGAAAACGGAGAGATTTTCCGCTGCTGTCAGATTTGAATAAAAACCGGGAGATTCATTGCATTGGCAATTGCCAGCCGTTGTTTCAATTTGTTTGTCGGAGATGATAGTGACAGCGGGCTGTTATACTCTTTTTCCCGTTGAATTTACAACAGAGAATATGAGGTATGCCTTATTTTTACTAATCCAGAACAATTTTTTTTCTTTTATTGCGGGGATTCCTATTCTTTGGATATGTGTGAAACAGCAGGCATTGTTTTATCCTTCCATGCTTGCTACTTTAGGAAGCGCAGTATTGCAGGCGGCAGGACTGCAAGTTTCAGAAGAACTGATATTGCCAGCTTGTGTATGCCCTTGGACAGCGGTATCTATTTCTGGCTTAGTTGAGGTTGATACATTTTATTATTGGATATGCCTTGTATCAATATTTCTTTGCGGATTAGTTGGTTTTATGGGGACAATTATTTCTTTCGGAAATCAGGATCAATGATATGTTTGATGGGACCGCCGCACTATGGCCTTCATCCGCCATATGGGGCGGTCTGCCTTTTCCGCAGGCAGGTCTGACAGCAGAAACCGCTTGGAAAGCGGAGAAATAAGAGGTAATATGCCTACACGGCGGTTTGGGTTTCCACTATATCGGATGAATGGCGAAAAACTTTAGGGCTGATTTTGAAATTTCCGTACTGCATTTATGCCTTTCGCTCCATTTTATATGCC
>CAQBGY010000618.1:2931-3145 GCA_948759685.1 uncultured Eubacterium sp. | reverse complement strand
TAAATTTCAAATGGTATAAAAATCTGTTCAAGGGCAGATATACTATGTTTCGGGCATTACAGACAGTAATCAATCTTGCGGTGCTTATTTCCATGCTCTGCCTTGCATACAGTGGAATGTTGATGTCGCGGTATGCACTTTCCTTTATTCCTTTGGGCGGCAGTATGGCATTAGCGCGTCAGATGCATATGGCAGCTTCCTATTGGGGATTTGT
>CAQBGY010000618.1:0-2921 GCA_948759685.1 uncultured Eubacterium sp. | reverse complement strand
CATTATGGAATGCTTGTAGGTATGGTAGGGAAGGCAGTCAAAAACCGCAGGATACCGAAAGCGGCTGTGTGGATTTTGAGAGTGCTTGCGGTTCTTATTGCCGCATATGGGGTGGTATGTTTTTACCAGACAAATATTATTTCCTATATGCTTCTGAAAAACCAGTTTGCATTCTTTGATTTTGAGCAAAGTGCGGTTTCTGTATTTACAGAGTATATAGCCATGATGGGATTGTGGATATGGTTCGGTTATTATATGGCAAAGGTTTTGAAGAAAATTTCATCTGCAAAACGAAGGAAGGAGGGAAAATCAGGATGAAACGAATCAGTGTATTTCTGCTTGCTATTATGATGGCTTTTGGTTTAAGTGCTTGTGGGACGGATGGTGAACCATCAAGTCAGGCAGGGGATTCAGGGAATGTAGTTTCTACGCAGGAAAACAGGACAGATAACAAAACGGCAGATGCAGATGCACCGGATGGTTTTGTGCGGATATCCGACGGCACGTTCCAAATGGGAAGTCCGGATACGGAAGATTGGCGTTCGGAAGATGAAACAGCACACGCAGTTACAGTTAGTGATTTTTACATGGGTGTTTATGAAGTGACACAGAAAGAGTATCAGGAGGTTGTAAAAGCGAATCCAAGTAATTTTAATGGGGATGGCCTTCCGGTTGAGAATCTGACATGGTATGAGGCAGTGGCATACTGTAATGCCCGCAGTGAAAAAGAAGGTCTAAACAAAGCCTATACAGTGGACGGGCAGAATGTAACATGGGACCGCAGTGCGGACGGCTACAGGCTTCCGACAGAGGCAGAATGGGAATATGCCTGTCGTGCAGGAACGGAAACACCGTTTAACACTCGGACTTCCATCAGTCCGGAAGAATCAAATTATTTTGGGCATTATCCGTATCTGATTGAGGGAAATTACTTTTCACAGGAAAAACTGGACACAGAGCCAGGCGAGTACCGGGAAACAACTGTTGCAGTAGACAGCTTTTCTCCCAATGCATGGGGATTATATAATATGCATGGCAATGTGGGAGAATGGTGCTGGGATTATTATGGAGCTTATGCTGCGGGAGAGCAGAACAATCCGTCAGGGGCAGAGACAGGAACCAGAAGGATTAGCCGTGGTGGTGGCTGGAATGATTTTGCCAAGCATATCAGAAGCGCATACCGTGCCTCATCTCCGGCAGACAGGAGCAGTGCGGCAGTTGGCCTTCGGCTGGTGAGGAATGCTGTGGAGATGGAAGGAAGTATCGTGGATACTGAGCAGAAAAAGGATACCAGAAAGGGGAATGGAAATACACTGATTGTATTCTTTTCGTGGGGTGGCAACACAAAAGGAATCGCACAGGAAATCCAGTCACAGACCGGGGCTGATTTGTTTGAGATTGAACTGGTTCATCCGTATTCCGATGATTATGATACCGTACTGGATGAGGCACAGCGGGATCAGAATGAACAGGCGAGGCCGAAGATTAAAAACCATGTGGACAACATAGAAAAATATGAAACCATCCTATTGGGTTATCCCAACTGGTGGGCATCCATACCAATGCCGATTGCCTCTTTCCTTGAGGAATACGACTTTTCGGGAAAAACAATTGTGCCATTTTGCAGTCATGGCGGGGGAAGGTCCGGACAGAGCCTGACAGCCATTGCAAAGCTGGCACCACAGTCAGAGATTGGGGAAGGTCTTGCAGTATCTTATTCCGGTGGGAGCAGCCTGCCGGATGATATCGGAAAATGGCTGGAGCAAAACGGAGTTGCAAAAAAATAATAGAAAAGGAGAAAAGATAATGATTAAGAAAAATGGAAAATTAGTGGCAGTGCTGCTGATGGTTTTTATTATGGCATTCGCATTGGCAGGATGTGGGAACACAGAGACTGCCGGACAGAATGATAACGGTCAGGCATCCGTAGCAGAGAAGGATACAGGAAGTGATGAGCAGCAGGCAGATACCTCTGATGACAGTGCATCATCCAAAAGTGAGGAGACTTCCACTTCCGGAGACGGAAAAATCCTGATAGCGTATTTTTCGCATTCAGGGAATACAAAGGGAATTGCTGAGGACATTCAGAAAAAGACAGGTGCGGATATTTTTGAAATCACGACAGTGAATAAGTATTCCAGTGATTATAACACCATACTGGATGAGGCAAAGGCAGAGCTGAATGATAATGCCAGACCGGAATTAAGCAGCAAGGCAGAAAATATGGAGCAATATCAGACGGTTATAATTGGTTTCCCTATCTGGTGGGGAGATATGCCGATGGCGCTGTACTCCTTTTTGGATGAGTATGATTTGTCGGGAAAAACAGTTTTACCATTCTGCACACATGGGGGAAGCGGTTTATCCGGAACAGATAAGAATATACAGCAGGAAGAAAAGGATGCAAAAGTAACGAATGGACTTGCCATCAGCGATTCTTCTTTAGATGATGCAGGAGCAGATATTGATAAGTGGCTGAAAGATAATGGTGTAATGAAATAAGGCGGCAAGGAAAGGAGGGTTTCATATGCGGGGGAACAAGTGGAAAAAGGGATTTGCCCTTATGCTGGTTATGGCTGTGTTGCTGTCATCTGTATCCATGCCGTCCCAGACGGTCAGGGCAGCAAAAAAGACTGACATCCCTAAGACATCGGAAATGAATAAGCAGAATTTTGTTCTGATTAAGGGTGGGACTTTTCAGATGGGAAGTCCAAATACGGAAAACTGGAGAACAAAAGATGAGAAACGTCATACGGTTACGGTCGGTGATTTTTACATGAGTGCCTATGAGGTTACACAGGCAGAATACAAAAAAGTCATGAAAAAGAATCCCAGCAGGTTTTCCGGCAAAAATCTACCGATTGAGACCGTGTCATGGCTGGATGCAGTGAAATACTGTAATGCCAGAAGTAAAAAAGAAG
>CAQBGY010000617.1 GCA_948759685.1 uncultured Eubacterium sp. | reverse complement strand
TATTCCTGTTGTGATCTGGCCTGAAGATGAAAGGAGCAAGTAAATGATTGCTGCTATTTTGCTTATGATTTGTGGTGCATTTTGGATTGTATCGAGTTTTATTAATAAAACAAAAAATGTGGCATCTACAATGTTTTATAACGTAGTCCCGTTTGTTACTGGCGTAATTGCATTTGGTGTTGCGCTGGGTATGCTGGGAGTGATTAATATTCCAGTATGACAGATATTACAATAGGCAGTACATATTATGATAGACAGATGAATCGAATTCATGTTGTTGATATTGCAGAAAATTTTAACAACAAATCTGGTGAAAACTCGAAAGTAGTTTTATACAGAAAGAATAAAGACAAAAAGATTCTACAGTCTTTTCATGATGTACTTATATCAACATTAAAAGAAAGGAAATGATGTAACAATGAAAAAGAAAATGATTGCTATTTTAATGTGTGTTGGGGTATTGGTCTGTTTGTTGTGTGGGTGTCAGCGTCAGTCAGATCGAGTTGCTTACAATATTTCAAAAGAGGCAGACAACTTTAATGTGACACGGCGATTGGAAGTTATTAATGCCCGTACTGATAAGCCTGTATTTGAGTTGATTGGCAATTTTGCTATTTCTAACAATTCAACTAATGAACTTGAGATTACAGTTGAGGTTGGTCAGGGTGTATATAAGAAGCATATGGTTTATCTTAACCAGTGGACTATTTATGTGGTTGAAGATGTAAGTGGAGCCTATGTTGATAAATACCATTATGAAGTGAACTTCCTGCCTGAGATGATTATTCCTGTTACTATTACAATGAATGATTGAGGTAATTTAGATGGATGATTTTCTGCATGAAATTCTGGAAAGCACTAAAAAGATGTTTCCGGGAGCAACCAGTGTGAATATTATAATCACAAACGGAGAAGTAAAAGCTACTGCATCGTATCATGGGGAACTGTCTGATTATTCTATGCAAAAGATTGATGGTACGTGGTGTAGCAAGCGTAAATAACGGAGTATTCAACAGGTGATGCGATATGGATGTAATTGAAAAGTATCTTCGTGAACATTCTGATGGTAAAGATTATCCAGTCTGTAGTAGTGAATTAGCGAAAGCATTTGGTGTTCCTCGAACTACGATCAGGCGCATGATTAATACTGCACGTAGTAATGGTAGTCCGATTTGTTCTGGTCAAAAAGGCTATTACATTACAAATAACAAAGAGGAAATTAAAAGTACCATTGATTCTTTGCGTGGCAGAATTAGCAAGATGGAATGTACAATTACTGGCCTTGAAAAATATTTACATACTATTTGAAAGGAGTATTCTGTATGAAAATTTCTGATGAGATTTTGGGTATTCTTTCTCGATGTACAGTAGATGGGAATACACTATATCTTCCAGACGAGCAGCTTGATCGTAAGACCTATACAGCCGTAAATAAGTGCCTCGTCAACATTGGAGGTAAGTGGAACCGAAAAGCTAAAGGTCATGTATTTGACCATGATCCGTCCGATGATTTGGATTCGATGTTGTTGACTGGCGAAACTGTGGATATGAAAAAGGTCTATCAGTTCTTTCCTACGCCCAAGGAGATTGCGCAGCAGATGTGTCAAATGGCTGACCTTGATAAGACGTGCATTGTTTTGGAGCCTTCGTGTGGGCGTGGTGATCTGGCAGACGAGATTTATGCAGTTGGTGTAGCAAATCTGCATGGAGTTGAAATCAATTCTGATATGCGTAGGTATTTGGACGATAAGCCATATACTACTGAAACTGGAGTTGATTTTCTGACATTTGCAGATATAGATGAAAACAAGAATGTGTATACACGCATTATTATGAATCCTCCATTTTCAAAGCATCAA
This sequence comes from uncultured Eubacterium sp., assembly GCA_948759685.1. The sequence continues at coordinate 1,286 of CAQBGY010000617.1, read as the reverse complement.
GACGTGGATCATATTCTTGCAGCGTATAATCTGCTTGCTCCGGGCGGTGTGCTGGTGTCTGTTGTTAGTCCGTCCCCGTTCTTTAGAACGGATAAGAAATCTGTATTATTCCAGAACTGGATGAAGGAAGTTAATGCAGAAGTTGTTGATGTGCCAGAGGGCGCATTTAAAGAGAGTGGTACAATGATTCGTACTAAGATCATCAAAGCGTACAAGTAAAATAAAACTCCCCTGCCACATTTATATGTGGCGGGGGAGAGATATGGCAGCGTGGCAGAGTGGCTTAATGCGGCGGTCTTGAAAACCGTTGGCGACTAATAATCGTCCGTGGGTTCGATTCCCACCGCTGCCGCCATATTGGAGAATGGTGGAATTGGTAGACACACCGTACTATGGAGCGGCGAAGGTAGCGCAGCCTTCTTGTAGGTTCAAGTCCTACTTCTCCAGCCAAATTATTTTTTAAGAATCAGAGTGATATTATTCGATATTTCCAACAGAATTTTATTACCGTCAAGCGTCAAATACTCAGAATGGCTATCATCGTATATCTCAATTATATCGTCTGTGACAGTATAATCCAAAGTATCATCTAAACCACTCATAGGAAACTCTGCTTTGACATGGCCTGAAGATTGAAATACCAGTTTAGTATCATTATTTGCGGCGAATGATTCTCCAATCCATTCAACCGCTGTTTCTGGTGATACTACTTCGCCGTCAATCTCATAGCTGTCAACTGTCCATGTACCAACAATAGAACTTGAGTCTGATCCGCAACCTGTTAAGGTGATAAGTATAGCTATAATTGTAAAAAGTATAATAAAAGTTCTTTTCATACTTACCTCATTTCAAGACGTTGATTGACCAATCGTTTCATGTCATTTTCCCAAGCTGTTTTTCTATGGCTACGTTTCCACTTAATATACTCATTCCAGCGCACGTTAGAAGCCTCATATGACAATCCAAAAACATCCTGAATATCAGATGCCGATTGAATATGAAGCTGCTCATATAATGGCATAGGACAAAGCAAGAGGGCCGCAAAGTAATCTGCTTCAGCCTCCAGTTCAGGATTAGAAAGTTTGTTAAAATTGTTCTCTGCGATCCGTGGTTCGGCTAAGTATGATAAGTGCTTTAGAATTACGTGACCAAGTTCATGCGCCAGAGTCCATCTAATACGACCAACAACATTATTGTTCGCCGTAGAGCCATTGAAAAGTACAAGGTATCTGTTGTTAGTTATATCATAGTGAGTACAACCACTTTCGCTTTCACATAATAGATCG
>CAQBGY010000616.1 GCA_948759685.1 uncultured Eubacterium sp. | reverse complement strand
TATTATTGCATGTGTGATTATTTTTGCAGATACAATGTTTTTCTTAAATTTATGCAGATGAGAACAGTAACACTTGTAAAGCCCATTATGGGTATCGTAATGGTTCTGTTAGCAATTGCTCTTTTTGGCTGTCAGAACCAAGTAGAGGAGCCGTTGTTTACCGAATCAAATCAGATGGCAGATATGCCATTGAGCCGTTCAACCTTTGGAGAACTTCCTTTTCTTCAAGGTGCAGATTTATCGTATGTAAATGAGCTACAAGATGGAGGGGTAAATTACACCAAGGATGGTAGCTCGGTGGATCCGTATAATCTCATTAAGAGTTACGGAGCGAATCTTGTTCGTGTACGTCTTTGGCATAACCCTACATGGACCAAGTATTCAACTCTATCAGACGTAAAGCGTAGTATTCGCAGGGCTAAGAATGAAGGTTTGAATGTCCTGTTAGATTTTCATTATTCAGATGCTTGGACAGATCCACAAACAAACATAGTTCCTGAAGCATGGCGTCCCGTCGTTAAATATTCAGATATACTTGCAGACTCGGTTTATAACTATACTTATCGCATTCTCGAACACTTGAATGAGACTAATCTGCTTCCAGAACTGGTTCAGATTGGTAATGAGACCAACAATTCAATAATGGTAGCGGACAATGCAGATCTTATACCCACTAACTATGTTAGGAACACAAAACTTTTCAATGCCGGTTTGCAGGCGGTAGCCGATTTCAATTGGAATAATGGGAAAAGCATAAAGACGGTTCTTCATGTTGCTATGAATCCAAATGACGCAATGTTCTGGGTCGCAAGCCATAAAAAATATGGATTAAAGGAATTTGATATGCTTGGAGTCTCATATTATCCCCAATGGCAGGACTATACACCAGCTCAATTAGGTGAGTTCGCATCAAATCTGTATTCTGCTTATGGTATAAGGCTCTTTGTTGCAGAGACAGGGCATATATGGACTCGTGCATGGAATGATCAGAATATTAATCTCATGAGTAAAATGTGTATGGGATATCCTGATACACCATGCCCTCAACTGCAAAAAGACTATATAATCGAAATAAAAGAAGCTTTGCTTGCTAACGGAGGGGCTGGATATTGTGTTTGGGAACCGTTTTGGGTGTCAGCTGATAATCAAACTCTTTGGGGTGTCGGCTCAAATTGGGAAAATGTAGCATTTTTTGATTTCAATAATAGCTTGTTCCCTCACTGTGGCATTGAAGCTTACGGAGATTTCAACGTTAAGGTTACTTTTGAGGTTAATATGTGGAATGCAGGAAGTGATGCCAAAGGCTATATTACAGGTGATTTTACTGATGATGGCTTTGGCAATTGGCAGATAATCCCGATGAAGCAAGCATCCGAAGGGTCTTCAGTATATTATTTTGATACATATCTATGTAGGAATCAAACAGGGAAATATTATTTCCTTTCTGATTCCACTTGGACGAGTCAAGAATATATCGGAGGCTATCAGCAAGATCGATATTACGATGTTAACACCTCGGACAAATGGCTAAAATTCGCTAAAAATTTTGGAGAGGAATAGCTATATAACGTAACTCAAAAATAATAGTATCCCCCTTCTTAGCCATACTGCAATATAGCAGAAAGCGGACAGAAGGGGGATTTTTCTTATTGAAGTCCGATTTGTTGCATTGAATGTCCGATTTATGATAGCGTACTGCTCTAATTTATTAAGCCTACTGCCTTAAAAATTAGTAATTTTGCATTATTAAATATATTCAGAAAACATGGCTATCAAAAACCTTAAATTTAAATTGCATAGGCTGGCTGTCCTAATAGTGATTGCCTGTATATCGCATTATGTATCATCTGCGCCACAATTGCCAGAACCGGAATTGTCGTGGAAGAATGTTGCTGTAGATGGTAAAAAGACTGCTGTATTCAGTCTTTTTAATGACAGCCGGGGTATTATGTGGCTTGGGACTAATAGAGGGTTATATTTTTATGATGGAGTTACCACACATTCTGTTGGCGAAAACGAATTGTTCGGCACGCAAATATATTCTATAGTCGAAAAAGATAACAGTCTGTTTTTGGGAAGTAACAATGGATTGCTTGTGTATGATTATTCTACAGGGACAGTAAAGCATCATCCGTCAACCAATCCAAAAGAAATTCGGTCTTTGCTACTTGCTGATGATGGACTTTGGATAGGGAGTCTAAATGGAGTGTTTCGGCTGAATTTGTCGAACAATGAGCTTACTGATCTCTCTTCAGGTCTCCCACATAAATCAGTGTACTCATTATTACGAGATAGCCGTGGAATTTTCTATGTCGGAACATACAATGGGCTTGCCAGATGGGACAACCAATCAGGAACATTTCATCCCGTAAAAGTTAAGATCGACAAATCAATGTCTGGCTCTCTTTTCGTCAACTGCCTTCTTGAATCTGAAGATGGAGAAAGTATCTATATCGGTGGTGAAGGTTTTTTATACAAATACACTCCTTCCAGTGAAAGCTGGAATAAAATTATTGATGTTGGGAATAACAATGTTAAAAGTCTGACAAAAGGTAATAATGGACATGTACTGATCGGCACAGACAATGGAGTATTTGATATGTTCAATGATACCATTCGACATTATCGCCATGATTCAAGACATGAGTTAAGTCTGGCTGACAATGAAATATGGTGTATTTACGCGGATTTACAACATAATATATGGACAGGACATGAACGGGGATTTTCAGTAGCTTCAAATTCTACATATATTAGGACTATAAAACTTAGTGTCTTGGCAAATTCTGGGGAGGGAAACGAAATACATGTAATTCATCGTGACAGCAAAAGTAATTTATGGTTGGCCGGGACTAATGGTGCCATCAAGTTGTCAGATAACTCAAAACCGTGTTGGTATCGTCATTCAGATATGTCTAATTCATTATCTCACAACCGCGTCCGCTCTATTCTTGAAGATAATGAAAATCGGATATGGCTTGCTACCGATGCGGGCATAAACAAATTTAATGAGGAAACGAATAATTTTGATGTATTTCGCATAATAGATGAGAACGGGGAGCATAATTCAAATTGGGTCTATGCTTTGATTGAGGATGGTGAATATTTTTGGACTGGGAGTTTTCTTAACGGACTTCATTCAATCAG
>CAQBGY010000615.1 GCA_948759685.1 uncultured Eubacterium sp. | reverse complement strand
TTCCCCTCATGAATGAGGGGCTAGGGGAGTTGAAGTGTCGAAGACACTTTTTTATCTCTAAAAATAATAGCGGACAAAAGGAAAAGCCAATTGCCAGAATTTCATTGAAAATGGTTTGTGGCTCTAAAATGGCTCTGTTTTTATCCGCTGTCATTTTGATTTTTCTTAAATTGCCGCTCCAAATGTTCATTTCGGAGTTTCATTCTTGTAGCATTGTCTATATCCTCATATACTTTCTTTGTCACTGGCAAGGTGGAGTAATCAACAATTAGAGAAGGCGAACAAACATTAGGAACATGCCTTTGAAATGAGCCGGCAGGAAAGTGAGGAGTGATTTGATATGACAAATATGGAGAAAAAAGTTATAATATGGCTGTGCGCTAAAACCGTAGCAGAAACAGACCTTTACGAAACGGATAATGAAGTGCAAAATCTGACAGACTGTGTATGTTTGCCGAAGCAGATAAAAGAAAATAATAATACAATCCGTAATCTGGCCGGGGAATATAAGAAAATAGAGCCGAACTGCCGAAAGGGAGTGCAGGCGTAGCTGGAGCGCATGAAAGAACTTTGCAAAGAGCGCAATAATCTGTATGAGAAGCAAAACGATTTGAAAGGGCAGAAGTGGAAAATAGAGAAATCGTTAGAATGATAATAAATGTGGGGCGCGGTGGTTGCTGCGCCCTATATTTTTGTGGTAAATGAGGAACGGAAGTGATATAATGAAATGGACAAATCGGGATTTGCAGATGAATTTATAGAACTTTCCCTATTTTTCAAGGCTTTTAGAGCCTCATACAGTGAATTGCTATGTATTTTCCCTTGTTTTTGCCCTTATGGGCAGTTTACAAGGGAAAGTTTTTCTGAATGTATCTAATCGTTGCCTGCCACCTTATCCAACAGCCTTGCGGAAGTCCGCTTTGCCTCCCTTGTGGCATGGGCATACACATTCATGGTGGTACTCACGTCAGAGTGTCCCAAGAGTTCCTGCACATCTTTCGGCGCTGCACCGTTTGACAGCAGATTGCTTGTATAAGTATGCCGAAGCTGGTGGAAGTGAAAGCCCTCAAATCCGTCCAGTTTCTTTGCCAGTGTCCGGCAGACGATACTCAATGTACTCGGCGTTTCAAGGCAGCCGTCCGGTCTTAAACATACAAATGAGATTTCGTTGTAATCCGCCGGAATGTCCTGCGTGTTCTCCAAGCTGTAATACTCATAGTAAACCCTGTTTTTGTCCTGCACTTCCTTGTAGTAATTGCGGTGGTACAGTTCCCCGTACTGCATCTGATTTCTAAGCTGCTCTTTCCTTGCCTTTTTCAGTATGGCGGTAAGCGTGTACCCAAAATCAACCGTCCGCACTTTCTTACGTTTAGTCGGTCCGATAATCGTTTTGTGCTTTGCGCCGTCATAGCGGACACTCCGCTTTACCGTTAAATACTGTTCCTCAAGGTTGATGTCCTGCCAGGTCAGCCCACATACCTCGCCGATCCTAAGACCTGCATAGTAGGCTATCTGTATCGGCAGAACCGCAGAGATATTTTTCTTTTCAAGATAAGCGATAAGTTTTTCATAGTCATCATGGGAAATCGGCTGTGTGCCCGATTGTCCCATATCTTCCTCTGAAAACAAATCCACTTCCTCTGCCTTTCGTTTCAGCTTGATGTACTGCATTGGATTGAACGTAATCAGTTGCTTTGGGAATACCGCAAAACGGAACGACTGCTGTAAAACTGCTGAGAATGAATGGATATAGTCTTTGCTCAATCCTTTTTTCACTTTCCCGTCGGGATATGTTCCTCCGAAAGTAAGCAGGTCAAGGAATGTCTGCAAATGCTCCGCTGTTACGGTTTTTAATCTGCGGTCAGCAACAGGATGTTTCTTAATGCAACGTATCGCACCGAGATAATTTTCCACCGTACCGTTGCTAAGAGTGCCGACCTTTAATTCTTCCTCCGCCCAAATATCGAGCAGTTCCCCAAGCGTGATGTTGTCAGCTTTTGCAATGAATTTCTTTTCTTCGTAATCCTCCATTGCCTGCCGTAACAGCTTTTCCGTCTCGCTCTTGCTTTCCGTACCCGTAAACTCTTTCTGTACCAAGTTGCCGCTTGCGTCCTCCACATAGAAGCGGTAGTACCATTTCTTTCCTTTTTTCCTTACAGAACCTTTTGCCATAATCCGTTCTCCTTTCGATAACGGGCAATCGGAACTGATGAAATGCTTTCTGCGTGTAAGTATATCATGACTCCGATTGCTTTACTATACCGATTCGGATTCTTCCTCTGATACCATAGAAAGAAGATTTGCAAGCCTTGTAGTGGCTGTTTCGGGATTTTTGGAATAGAGCCTCACAATATCGCCCATATCATTAAACATGTTTACAGTGTGGGTGATTTCCCGAAGGAACATGATCTCGTTATATTCCTTATTTGATTCAAACCCCATTGTCTGGGCAAGTGTGGCATTTTCCGCATTGTCCTTAAAATTCTTACAGGCAAACTGGAAAGAATCCACGAACAATTCATACTCCCTTAACATCAGCAGCAGTAAATCCTTTGTAAAGTCTGACTCCGCCTGTTCCATATTAAACGGTAGCTTTGCGAGAATGGAGGACATCACATCACGAATGAATAATTCCCTTTTATCCGTAATGTCTGTTTCGTATTCCTCCGTTTCCCCTTTCAGCCACTCCACAGACACATGGAGGGCTTCCGACAGACCTTCCAAGACCAGCTTCTTTGTATTGTCGATTGTTCCCGCCTCATAGCGCACGATTGTGGAAGTGGCTACCCCCATCTTCTCTGCGACATAAGGCTGGTTCAATCCTAACTCGACTCTACGCTGTTTTGCCCTGCTACCGATCAGCTTGCGTAATTCTTTATCTTTCATATTGATACGCCTCCTTTGTCGGTATGTTTATACTATAGCACACAAAAAACAATAATGCAATATGCAACTTAAAAATAATTTTTATATTATCATAATGCTTGACAAGAGAATATAAAAGAAGTATAGTATCAGTACACGCAAAATTGCGTAATGCAATTCAAAAGGAGGTAAGTTGATGACAGAAACGAAGATTGCAATGACAATCAAGGAAGCGTCCGAGTATACGGGAATCGGCAGGAACACCATGAGAAACCTTGTGGAATGGG
>CAQBGY010000614.1 GCA_948759685.1 uncultured Eubacterium sp. | reverse complement strand
TTTACCGCATCATGGAATCCCGTTCCATTCCTTATACTTTTATATCTCGGAAAACGAATCCAATTTGTCAGAAAGGCTCTGCATTACACAGGGCCTTTCTATTCTTTAATTGTCCACTAACTACCGTTTCCTTTTCCCACAAAAATAGTATCAGCTACCTTTTGACACTTTGCCCTTTCTTCCTCTGTGATATAAACCTGCTTTTCCATATTGATTTACCTCGTTTCTTCTAAGATTTTACCATGTTTACTTTATGAGGGCTATCTACATACACCAGATTTTCACCTTGTTTATTCTTCCCATTTATAAAGAAAGAGCTCTGATATGTAAATCCCCCGCCCTTTGCGGTACAATAAGGGCAGGGGAATCCTTTAGGAGAACCCCGTGCGGGCATCCGCTACATTCTGTTTGGCGATAGGCTGTGCCGGGTGTCCTGTTTTGTCCGTTCCCAAAGTACATACAAAACTCCTGATTTTGGCTTTATGCCAAAGGTTTACAAGTTCCATATTCAGTTGTAGTTTTGCACTTCTGGACACAATGTCCAGAAGCCGTTATTCAGTTGTAGTTGGGGAATTATCCTCCTGCCCGCTGACTTCCCCGCAGTCAAACGCTTCATCCACCTCTGTATTTGGAGTAACTTTCATGTGCTGCAAATGCTTCACATAGCCCTCAATATCAAAGGTGTTTTTCTGGTCATAATCGGACAGCTCCCTGTATCTGCCATGCTTCGTTATATCGAATTTATCCGAGAAGAATGGTCTGACGCCTCTAAGCTGCATCATACATTTCCCGCCGTCCATGACCGCAATCTCATCCTGGCTCATAAGCTCTTTGCCACATTGTCAAGTGGTGAATTCAATTTCTGTTGAGAAAATTGAAATAGTATGATAGAATAATGAACTGTTAAACCAACCAATCGAACTTTAATCAAGGAGTGAAAATATGAAAACCAGAAAAAATGCAAAGGTACTTATGGCAACTGCTATAGTTTTATCAACAACACTTTTATTCGTAGGCTGCGGAACTAATACAACAAAAGAAATAGAGCCTGACGTGATTAAGGAAGAAACCTCAAGCAATAAAAGTTTGGTGATAGAGAATGATGTAAAAGAGCAAAGCCAAGATAAAGACACAACAAACGGAAATGATGTGGTAGACAATCAAATAGAACCCGCTGAAAACACAAGTATATACGACTATATTTTGACGCAATATAGCGACATGGTTCAAAATGATTTTTATATTAATCTTCGGGATTCAGATAACTATGATAGCAGTTTTGGGGAGGATATTGGACTTGAAATCCGCACCCATAAGCAGGATATTTATTACACATTTTATGATATAGATGGAAATGGGACAATGGAACTTATTATTGCAGGTGGAGAAAACGGTGTATCAAATCCTACTTTCTCCCCGTGGAATTATGATTTGTATGGTTATGATGGAACGAATGTAGTTCATATTTTCCCGAAAATGTCGTTTGGTTACAGGACAAATTTTTCGCTTTATGAAAATGGAGTGATAGAAGTATTTTATAGTAGTAGTGCTGCGGAGTCTGGCGTTGATTTTTACAGAATAGGCACAGACGGATTCACTCCCGAACTAATAGATTCTTTTACTACAGTCAGTCATTTAGAAGGAGATGAACCTGTATTTACCTATTCTCAAAATGGAAATGAAATTACGGAAGAAGAATACAATGCCAACATTCAAAGCTACGAAATCGCTCTTACAACATTAAATTGGATACAGATTCAATAAAATGCACCATGCTTATAACTCCGATGAAAACGGTGCCAAATTTCATCGGAGTTCTTTTTTATGGCACCGTTTTGGCACCGCTTTACACATTTTCACTGTTGCAAAGTTTCAAAAAGGGCTTCCCGATTTCTCAGAAAGCCCCATAAAATCTAGCTTTTCAGCAATTACTCAATAATCGTAGCCACACGACCAGAACCAACTGTACCCCACCCTCACGAGCTCTCGGAAATGAAATCTAAATGTTTTTCCTTGTTTTTGCTACTTATTTTTCATCATATTATCTGATTTCACACTACATTTTTACTGTTCTGAAAAATTTTAGAGTCAAAATAGAGCCAGTGGCAAAATACCGATTTTCTCCTTATCCACTCTTTTTACATGGTGCTAGCACCATGTTAAGATATGATTAACGAAAAAGTTCCATCATTTTAATGCTACTAATGTATCCATGTTAAAATCTTTTTTAACAAAACCAAAGTGTTGTTCTACTTTTCTTACAGTATCCTCAATTGTACTATTTTCAGTTCTTTCAATCCACAAATAGTTACCGCTCTTGATATCATTATATCTTTTCTCATTGAGAGTTTTTAAAGTTATATTACATGTCGCCTTTGCTTTTTCAATATCAGATGCACTGTTAATAAAATCACTAAACCCGTGATGGTCAGAACGACCACAGTAATCCTCAATTAAAATTGATGGTTCTTTTATCAAAAACACTATTCGAGATGCTTCTGTATATTTTTCAGCTTCTTCCACTGTCAAATGGCAATCACACAATACAGTTTTATTTTGTGAAAGACGGATCAAATCCAACAGTACAAAATCCAATTGTTCTCTTGTGTTATAAATCAGCCATTCTTTATATTCCTCTACAGTACGCCCGAAAAACTCATCTGCATCTTTAAAAACTTTATTCATTGATGGTTGAAAAGTAGAATTTGAAATTTTTTGATGATAGGAAAACTGCTCATCAACATCATAAACTAATAAATTGTGTCGTTTAGCCAACTCCCGTGAAATTGTTGTCTTTCCGCCACAAGGTGTTCCAGTTATAAAATAAACGTTTTTTAAATATTCTTTGATTGCATTATCTTGAAATACCATTACAAGCTCTCCTTTATTAAATAGTTTTTAGTGCCCTGTTTGTACATAAAACTATTTAACACAGCTCTATGTACTTAGATATTTCTTAATCGTAAGAATGCTACCATTTTCTTCACCTCCACGAAATTCAAATTCTTTTTTATTGTACCATTTTCTTCTCTCATTTACAATCATAAAAATACAGGACATGACAATCGCCATGTCCACATTTTATTATTTCATTGCCCTCTCTAGTATTTCATCCTTTAATTAACTCGACTTTTTGACAGGCAGAGTATCAACAA
>CAQBGY010000613.1 GCA_948759685.1 uncultured Eubacterium sp. | reverse complement strand
CTCGTAAAAATGCCGTGTCTATTAGTTTCAATTATTCTTCGTGAAACAACCCTGTTATTTTCTCCCCCTCAATACTATGTCTGCGCCCTTTGTGATAATTCACAAAATTTTTATAATTTTTTCCCGGCTGTACACAAAAAAGTACAAAGAATAGTGTTGACGTGTATACAAAATTGAGGATATAATACAGTTATGAATGTGAGACAGGATTCATTCTAAACTTAGTAACTGGCGGTGCCACACCGCATGAAATTTAAATTTTTATTTTAGGAGGCTTTGCAAAATGAGACCAGAATGGAAAGATTTTGTAGGTGGAAAATGGGAAAGCGAAATCAACGTGCGTGACTTCATCCAGAAGAACTTCGCACCATACGACGGAGATGAGTCTTTCTTAGCAGGACCTACACAGAACACAAAGGATTTATGGGACATGGTTCTTGATCTTCAGAAGAAGGAGAGAGAAGCAGGCGGTGTTCTTGATATGGACACAAAAGTAATCTCCACGATCACTTCTCATGGTCCGGGATACCTCGACAAGAGCAAGGAGACCATCGTTGGATTCCAGACCGACAAGCCTTTCAAGCGTTCATTGCAGCCATACGGCGGTATCAGAATGGCAGAGAAAGCTTGCTCAGACAACGGCTACGAAGTAGATCCTGAGGTTAGTGAGTTCTTCTCTACACACAGAAAGACACACAACGCAGGATGTTTTGACGCTTACAATCAGGAGATGAGAGCATGCCGTTCTTCACACATCATCACAGGTCTTCCTGATGCTTACGGACGCGGACGTATCATCGGCGACTACAGAAGAGTTGCGCTCTATGGTATCGACAGACTGATCGAGGATAAGCAGGCTCAGAAGGATTCCACAGGACGCGTGATGACAGATGACGTAATCCGTCTCCGCGAAGAGCTTTCCGAGCAGATGGTAGCGCTCAAGCTGATGAAGGAAATGGCTGCTTCTTATGGCTGCGATATCTCTAAGCCGGCTACAAACGTACAGGAAGCAATCCAGGCTACATACTTCGGATATTTATGTGCTGTTAAGGAACAGAATGGTGCTGCAATGTCTCTTGGACGTACCTCTACTTTCCTTGACTGCTATGCACAGAGAGACTTAAAGAACGGAACATTTACAGAGGAGCAGATTCAGGAGTTCGTTGACCACTTCATCATGAAGCTTCGTCTGATCAAATTTGCACGTACACCGGAATACAACCAGATCTTCGCTGGCGATCCTGTATGGGTAACAGAGTCTCTCGGCGGTGTTGGCGTTGACGGACGTCCTCTCGTTACAAAGATGTCCTTCCGTTACCTGAACACACTGACAAACCTCGGACCCAGCCCGGAGCCAAACCTGACAGTACTCTGGTCTACAAGACTTCCTGAGAACTGGAAGAGATACTGTGCAAAGATGTCTATCCAGACTTCTTCCATCCAGTATGAGAACGACGACCTGATGAGAGTGACACACGGCGATGACTACGGTATCGCCTGCTGCGTATCTTCTATGGTAATCGGTAAGGAAATGCAGTTCTTCGGCGCTCGTGCAAACGTTGCAAAGTGCTTGCTCTACGCTTTAAATGGTGGTGTGGACGAAGTTACCAAGAAACAGGTTGGACCGAAGTATCGTCCTGTTGAGGGTGATATCCTCAATTACGATGATGTATACAGCAAATTCATGGATATGCTTGAGTGGCAGGCAGACGTGTATGTCAATACACTCAATATCATTCACTATATGCATGACAAGTACTGCTATGAGAGAGCAGAGATGGCTCTTCATGACAGAGACGTGAAGAGATACTTCGCTACAGGTGTTGCTGGACTTTCTATCGTTGCCGACTCTTTATCAGCGATCAAGTATGCACAGGTAAAGGCAATCCGTGACGAGGACGGCATCATCGTTGACTTCGAGACAACTGGCGAGTTCCCTAAATATGGTAATGACGATGACCGCGTAGACTTAATCGCACAGGATGTTGTACACAAGTTCATGACTGCGATCAGAAGACATCATACCTACAGAAATGGTGTTCCTACAACTTCAATCCTTACAATTACATCAAATGTAACTTATGGTAAGGCTACAGGCAACACACCTGACGGACGTAAGAAGGGACAGCCATTTGCACCGGGTGCAAACCCAATGCACGGACGTGATACAAATGGCGCAGTAGCTTCTCTGTCCTCTGTATCAAAACTTCCGTTCAAGGATGCACAGGATGGTATCTCCAATACCTTTACAATCATTCCGAACGCTCTTGGCAAGGAAGCAAAGGTATTCTCTGGCGATATCGAGCTTGACCTGAATAATTAATCCTATTTTTTAACGAATCTTAGCTAATTTTAGCCAAATACACTGGCAGCCGCAGGAATTTGCCTGTAGCTGCCAGATCATAGAGAGGAATGGGTGTATCTATGGATGAGAAATCAATGATTGACGACCTTGTATCCCAGCTTGATGCCGGATTCTCCGGTGAGAAGGCTGTCGGACATTTCAATGTAGATGTCAGCGAGGACGCTTCTACGAAAGAAGTCCAGACTCTTGGATGTACAGACTGTTCCAGCAATCCGATGGCGTGCAGTGTTCCGACACTTCACGAAGGATTGGATCATGAGTGATTGATAATGAATTTTTAGGAGGTATAGAACTATGGCAGTAGATAATGCAGCACAGGTTGATAACTTAGTTTCTTTATTAGATGGTTATGCAACAAAGGGTGGTCATCACCTCAACGTAAACGTATTGAACAGAGACACACTGTTAGATGCGCAGAAGCATCCTGAGAATTATCCTCAGTTGACAATCCGCGTATCTGGGTATGCTGTAAACTTCATTAAGCTGACACCAGAGCAGCAGGCAGATGTTATCTCTCGTACATTCCACGAGGCAATCTAATTTCAAACAAAGCTTGAAACAGACAGGAGGGAACGTTGTTTCCTCCTTTTTTTATGCACACGGACACCCGGCGCGGGAGAGCGGAAAGGTTTTTCCCCTACTCGATTGCACAGTCCCATGCAAAAGAAATATGCCGCTATAGCGGCGCATACATATAAAAAACTCTGGAATGAGAGTTTTCCAGAGTTTTCTACAATGTTCAATATTACTTGACAGTTGAAAGTTTGTACCACTAAGAAGCCAGAAAATCCCATTGT
>CAQBGY010000612.1 GCA_948759685.1 uncultured Eubacterium sp. | reverse complement strand
TCGCCCGTCAGGTAGTGTTCACCGTTCAATACCGGGCGATAGTTCATTACCACGTACTCCACGTTTTCCAGCACCCTGTCGAGGGAGGAAAATAGTACCAGCGTGGTTTCGGAATCTTTCGTTATCAAATCCATACGCCTACTTTTTAGAATTGTCCCTTACTTGGTTGAGCAGAAATGTTTCCACGTCCGAAGCCTTGTAGTAAATCTTGCCGTTAATCTGCGAGTAAGGCAGTTTTCCCATATCACGGTAAGTCTGCATCGTCCGGGCTGAAACATTCAGCAAACGGCAAGTCTCGCAGTTATCCAGCCACTTGTCACGCTTCCTGCGTAAAGGCACGCAGAGCGCATCCACACGCCCCACAAAATTTTCAAACCTCTGTTTCCAAAGTTCAAAGGTTTTCTTTTCAATCGTCACTATTTCCATAACCGATATATTTATTCTTGTCAATACTCCGTTTTTCTTCACTGGTGCAAATATATAAGACTGAATGACAGGTTGTTTCTTCCTGTCCGCAAATGACCTTGCGTGTCCGAAAATGTCCACCGCCAACCCAACAACAACACGAAAGAAACGAACCGATAACAAAAAAACTGTTTTTTCCCACTTCCTAAAATAAGTAAGGTAATGAACACAAAACCGTTTTCTATTTGCCGACATTAATTTGGTGCAGAGCGAAGCAAAGCGATTCCAAACGGCTGACGCTTTGTTTTTTACCGATTTTTCTTATTTTATTTGTGGTGCTAATTCAAAAAACAAGCACCTATGAACAATCCTTTCGAAGAAATTTTCAAACGGCTGGAGAACATCGAAAAGATGATTGCCCCGGTCACGGGCGCACAGCCCGAAGAACGGCAGGACGGAAAAGAGCCTGTGTTAGTCAAAATATCCGTTGCCAGCGGCATAACCGGGTATTCGGTCAATTACCTGTATCATTTAGCCGGCAAGGGGATGATACCGTGTGTCAAGCGTGGGCGTACCCTGCGTTTCGACATGGAGGAACTCAAAAAGTGGATGCAGCAGCAGTATGTCCCGGCTTCTAACAGACTTCCCGATGAAAAAGAAAAGAGGTGATGAAACACGGCATATCGAGGGCTGGCAGTCAAAGAACGAGCGCATCGAAAGCCTGTTGAACATCCTGTATGATTTCCGGTTCAACACCGTAAAGAGCCGGACGGAATACCGGGCTGCGGATTCTTCGGACTTGTACCAGCCCGTTACGAAATTCGTTCTGAACTCGTTCAGGCGCAGGCTGGATGCGACCGCTGGTATTGTCACCTCTGCCGAGAACATCCGTACCATACTGGAAAGCGATTTCGCAAGAAAGGTACATCCCATACGGGAATACTTCAACGCCCTGCCCTTACTGAATCCTGCCGAACACGGGCATATCGGCAGGCTCCTGAACACGGTACAGGTAGCCAACCCCGGCAAATGGGAGGAATATTTCACGAAATGGCTTATCGGTGTGGTAGCCAACGCCATGAACGACACGGGATGTCAGAACCATACTTGTTTGGTGCTGACCGGGGACAGGCAGGGGCAGTTCAAATCGTGGTGGCTGGACAACCTTTGCCCGACACCGCTTAAGAACTACCTGTTCACCGGAAAGATAGACCCGCAGGGCAAAGACATCCTGACACTGATAGCCGAATACCTGTTCATCAACATTGACGACCAGCTAAAGGAACTCAACAAGCAGAACGAGAACGCATTGAAGAACCTTATCACCACCCCGGCGGTAAAGTACCGCAGACCGTATGATGTTTATATAGAGGAATACCCCCACCTCGCCAGCTTCATGGCTTCGGTGAACGGCAACGAGTTCCTGACCGACCCGACAGGCAGCAGGCGTTTTTTGCCGTTCGAGGTGCTGCGCATAGACAAGCCCACGGCAGAAAGTATTCACATGGATAACGTCTATTCCGAAATCATGTACCTGTACCGTCAGGGCGTACGCTACTGGTTCAATGATGCGGAGATTGGGGAACTGCACCTGACAAATGCGGAATTTGAGGTGCAGACGGTCGAGTTCGAGATGCTGGCACAATACTTTGAGAAGCCGACAGAGGGGGAAGAAGCCCTGTTTTTTATGACAACGGCACAGATACTGGCACGCTTACGGGATATATGCCCCATGCAACTATCCGAAAAACGGCTGGGGGAAGCGTTACGCAAAGCCGGGTTCAAACGGGTACAGAAACGTATCGACAAACAGACCTATTCGGTATATGGGTATAGGATAAAGCCTGTTCCAACATCCTGTACAAACAGCGATTACGGTTAGCACGGTCATTTTACGATTGGTTATTACTGCAACGCAGTAACTGCCATAGTAAGATATATTTTTTATTTTATAGCCTGTATATCAGATATTTAATAATAGTGCAGTAAGCAGTAAGATAAAACCGCAAACTTTTGGAAAAGTTTGGAAAAAGAAAAAACGCAGGAATTATCAGGGTTATATTTCTATCTTCTTTTGAAGAAATAACTTACTTATCTTACTGCATAAGATGTAATCCGTTGAAATAAAAAGAATTATGCACAGAAACATAGTGACTTTTCTTCTTACTGACTTCTTACTGTGCTACTGCAATTTATCAACATCAAAAAAATAAAGATTATGACCTACAAGGAAGCCAACAATATCAGTATCAAGGATTACCTGAACTCTTTGGGAATCCAGCCCGTCACGGAAAAGGGAAGCTACGGGATGTACCGCAGCCCCTTACGGGAGGACAACACGCCGAGTTTCAAGGTGGATTATAACGCCAATCTATGGTGTGACTACGGAACTGGCGAGGGCGGGACGCTCATCGACCTTGTGATGAAGCAGAACGGGTGCAACGCCTACGGTGCTATCTGCCGACTGGAGCAGGGCGACACTACCTCTTTTTCCTTTCACGGGAAAGACCTGCCCGAAAGGGACACGAAAAGGCAGGCAGCCAGCCCGATAGAGATACGCAGAATACAGCCGTTACAGAATCCGGCACTCATGCGCTACTTGCAGGAAAGGGGGATTTCCCCCGGAACGGCAGCCCCATACGTGCAGGAAATGTATTACCGCATCGGTGGCAAGCCTTATTTTGCGCTGGCGTTCAGGAATGATTCAGGAGGTTACGAGCTTCGCAATCCCCGTTTCAAGGGCAGCACATCGAAAGACAT
>CAQBGY010000611.1:2407-3168 GCA_948759685.1 uncultured Eubacterium sp. | reverse complement strand
ATATCACCTTTCAAATAATATTTTACATTATAAATTATTCACATAATGGCAATATCGGCAATACCATATTGCCATTATACTTTATATAATTTATTATGTAAAATATTATTTGAAAGGTGATATTATATGAAAAGAGTTTTAAGTATACAGGATTTATCATGTTTAGGAAAATGTTCACTGACCGTGGCATTGCCAATTATTTCTGCCATGGGTGTGGAAACTTCCATTATTCCTACAGCAGTATTATCTACACATACAATGTTTGATAACTTTACTTTCAGGGATTTAACAGAAGATATGAACGGAATTAAAAAGCATTTCATAAGTGAAGGATTTCAATTTGATGCTGTTTATACGGGTTATCTGGGTTCCAAAGAACAGATAAATATTGTCATAGATTATTTTGATACATTTCGTAGCAAAAACAATTACATCATTGTAGACCCGGCCATGGCAGATAACGGAAAGTTATACACAGGTTTTACTCCTGACTTTGCATTGGAAATGGCAAAATTGTGTTCCAAAGCCGATGTTGTTCTTCCAAATATCTCCGAAGCATGTTTTATGCTGGGCAGAGATTATATTGGTGAAGATGCTGCTCCGAATGAAGTAAAAGAACTCTTAACAGAACTTACATCTCTTGGTGCAAAAACTGTCGTTATTACCGGCGTGCGGTTCGGAAAAAATGATTTTGGTTTTATGGGATACGATACAAGAACAGAAGGATTCTTCCAATATTCTACAGAGGAAATCCCTATGAA
>CAQBGY010000611.1:0-2397 GCA_948759685.1 uncultured Eubacterium sp. | reverse complement strand
GCGGGTGATATTTTCGCCAGTACATTTACCGGTGCGTTGATGAACAACTACACTGTTTACAATGCTTTAAAAATTGCTGCCGACTATACATGCGCATGTATTAAAAACACTTACAATGACCCTGAAGCAGTTAATTACGGAGTAAACTTTGAGGCGGAAATTCCGTTATTATTAAAGATGATTGGAAAATAAAATCCTAAAAAGCACATCTCCCCATCGGGAAATGTGCTTCTTTCTTTAAACCAAAAACAATATATTTATTTCACTTTAAAATATGTCTAATTTCAATTACCTTTTTAAATTAACTTCGCCAATTCCTCAGCTTTATCCGTCTTCTCCCAAGGCACATCAATATCGTTTCTTCCAAAATGTCCATAGGCTGCTGTCTGTTTATAAATTGGTCTGCGTAAATCAAGCATTTTGATAATTCCTGCCGGTCTTAAATCAAAGTTATCACGTATAATTTCCACTAACTTTTCATCACTGACCTTTCCTGTTCCAAATGTATCTACCATAACAGACGTCGGATGTGCCACACCAATCGCATATGATAACTGTATCTCACATTTATCAGCCAATCCTGTTGCCACAATATTTTTTGCCACATATCTTGCTGCATACGCCGCAGAGCGGTCTACCTTAGTACAGTCCTTACCTGAAAATGCTCCACCACCATGACGGGCATAACCACCATAAGTATCCACAATAATTTTACGTCCTGTAAGTCCGCTGTCACCGTTTGGTCCGCCAATCACAAAACGTCCGGTTGGGTTAATAAAGAATTTCGTATTTTCATCCACCATTTCTTTTGGAAGTACGGGATCAAACACAAACTTTTTAATATCTGCATGAATCTGTTCCTGTGTTACCTCAGCATCATGCTGTGTAGAAAGCACTACAGCATCCAGTCTTACCGGCTTCCCTTCTTCGTCGTATTCTACTGTCACCTGTGTTTTTCCATCCGGGCGGAGATATGAAAGTGTTCCATTCTTTCTCACTTCTGTTAATTTTAAAGCGAGCTTATGTGCTAATGCAATCGGATAAGGCATCAATTCTTCTGTCTCATTTGTTGCATAACCAAACATCATTCCCTGGTCTCCTGCACCAATGGCATCAATATCCTCATCTGACATCTTATTTTCCTTTGCCTCTAAAGCCTTGTCCACACCCATAGCAATGTCTGTTGACTGTTCATCAAGAGCTGTTATTACTCCACATGTGTCACAGTCAAACCCATATTTTGCTCTGTCATATCCTATCTCTCTGATAGTCTCTCTTACTACTTTCTGAATATCTACATACCCTTCAGTTGTAATCTCTCCCATCACAAGTACAAGCCCTGTAGTGATACTCGTCTCACAGGCTACACGGCTCATTGGATCCTGTCTCATTAATTCATCTAATATTGCATCGGATATCTGATCACAAATTTTATCCGGATGTCCTTCTGTTACTGATTCTGATGTAAAAAGTCTCTTTTCCATTCCTATTCTCCTTCTGTAAAATAAAAGAAATCCACTGTAAAACAGTGGACTTGAAATCAAGGTATTCAAATCCTCTTATCGATCAGACTTCTATCTGCTCAGGTTGGCACCTTCCTAACTATTCGTCGGGGTTGCCGTGGTTTCACCGGTCCTTGTACCTCCACCACTCTGAATAAGAGAAAATTTTTTCACAAAACAATACTACTATTATATTAAAAATATGTCAACACAATTATATTTTCCATTTAATTCTATGTTGCTTTTCTAATTTCACTCTTTATCTGTTTCCGGTCTGCTGATATACCAGTATGTACTTCCAACTGTAATCCCTCCTACAACATTTCCTAATGTAACCGGAAGCAGATTACCCACAAAAAAATTGTACCATGTTAAACCTGTTGTGTCTGCCCCCATATTTCCATATACCATATCGGCAAATAATCCACCACTAATATAACTCATGTTTGCAATACTATGCTCTAATCCACAAAATACAAATATCATTACCGGGAAGAACATTCCTATGATTCTTCCTAAATTATTTTCTATCATCGTAGAAAGCATAACTGCAAAGCATACTAAAATATTACAAACCAATGCCTTAAAAAATGCTGTATCAAAACTCATCTGACATTTGCCGACTGCTGTTGATATAATTCTCTCAGCGTAGCTATGTTCAAACCGTGAATAGACATCTCCCAGTGCAAACATTGCAGCTACAAACAGTGTTCCTATTAAATTTCCAATATAGACTACAATCCAGTTTTTAAACAATTCCCTTATTTTTATCTTCTTCTCATATACGGAAATAATCATCAGATTATTTCCTGTAAACAATTCTGCTCCATTATAAACCACTAAGATTAAACCTAACGGAAAAAAGCGAGACTATCTGTTGGGAAAACTTTGGTGC
>CAQBGY010000610.1 GCA_948759685.1 uncultured Eubacterium sp. | reverse complement strand
ACCGAGATCTACACTCTTTCCCTACACGACGCTCTTCCGATCTCTCAAACTCTTTGTCGAAAATGGAATCGGCAACATTCAGTTCACGCCTGAGTTTCGTGACCGTCAAGGGAAACTGACTGCCACAGCCACATTCAAGAACGGTGTAATACTCTTTTTCGTGGAGCGAGACGAGGAAATCACGAACTACCTGCGTGAAAAAGGGCTTATCCGTTAAATCGCAAGAATCCTAAAATGAGAGTGGAGGTAGGATTCCCTATCTCCACTCTTTAAAATTCAATTTTATGGAAGTTAAAGACATAAGAATCTGCGAGGGGCAACATCTGTCAGATGTTTGCACGATAGAATCAAACACGATTCTATGTAAGACCCTCACCGGACTTGGAGCGACTTACTCCGAGATAGAGGCACAACGAGATTCAATCATAATAGAGCCGAATCAACCTGCTATCGTAGGCAAGTGCAAATCCAAAATTCACAAAAACGACAATCTATTTGGTGTCATGCAAAAGGTCTCGATTGATGATGTCGTGGAATATCTTGAACGCACCATATCCGAGAAAAAACATATCAAGATTCTCTCCACTCCTGAAAGTTTCTACAAAGTCAAAAATGCCTTTGAAGAAATTGAGGAAAACATCTATGTGCGTTGCTTCATGCTTTTAGATGAATGTCAGAAGTATGTTCAGGACAACGATTATCGGGAAGATATAACCCTCCCGATAGAAGATTTCTTCCGTTTCGACAGAAAGGCAATGGTATCAGCGACACCGATTATACCCTCCGACCCACGCTTTGATGAACAAGGGTTTTCACTTGTGCAAATCAAACCAGACTATGAATATCGCAAATCTATTCGTATTGTTCACACAAACAATGTGCTTGAAGCGTTAAAAGTAACTCTACCTAAAATTAAGGAAGCTCAAACAGAACCCCGAAGTATATGTTTGTTCGTGAACAGCACAGACATGATTAATCAGCTTATGGAGAAGTTAGGGATTATGAAAGATTCAGCCGTATTCTGTGCTTCAAAGAGCGTAGATAAGCTCAAACGCAAAGGTTTCAAGTGCGCTTATGAAAATTGGGACGTGGCTCACATGAAACAATATAACTTTTTTACAAGCCGATTCTATACCGCTCTTGATATAAAGCTTATGGAAAAGCCCGACATTGTATTTGTCACGGAGCCGTATTTTTCTGAATACACGGCCATTGACTCTAATACGGATGTACCACAAGCTATTGGAAGATTCCGTAACGGAATATCATCAATATTGCATATCCTCAATACGAACAGCGGATTCCCAATGAGGACAAAAGAGGGTATAACAGAATATCTGCAAGCAAGCGCACACGCATATAAGACAATACAGAACCTATATAACTGTGCCACCACAATTGAAACTCGTAATGCGTTCAGAAATGCTTTGGAGGTGCTTCCATTCAAACGGATGCTAAAGAATGGCGAGTTGGACTATTTCGCTATCGACAATTATATGGATGAAGAATTGGTGAAATCGGCATATAACAATCTTGATGCGATTGTGGCACGGTACAACTCATCTGAAAAATTGCTGATTTCAGATGTTACAAGGTTGATTTACCCGATTGGCGAATCTGACAGACTGAAATTGGAGAATAAATCACAGTCTTTGAAAGATTCACGGAAGCGGATAGTCTCGATACTTGACCGACTAAAAAATGACATGGCTTCTCCTCTTGTTCAAAACCATATAAAGGAGCTGACAAGACTTGACAGTTTTATAGTTGAGGCTTATTTCTCCGTTGGCAAAGAGGTAATTGAGCTAAATAACTATACTCCAAAAAGAATAAAAGAAGCAATGATACTCAAAGACTTCCGTGTAAAGACTTCGGGAGTAGAGTTTGTCCAACTTCTGAAAAACTCATTCAGGAGTGGACAGGTCTATTCATGTAAATATATTAAGGCTGAATTGATACGCCTTTATGATTTACTCGGCATTAAACCAAAGAAAGCAATCACATCGGAAACAATCAAAGAATTTTTCGTTGTGAGGAAAACCAAGCAGAACGAACAACGAGCTTATATGTTGTTAGAACCCTTAATCTGACAAAGTGACATTTTTTTGAAATTATCTTATTTATAGGGGGGTGTCAGAAAAATGTCCTCATAATTATAACTCTCATTTCAACTCCATATCCGCAAAATATGGAGTTTTTTCTTTTATTATTATTTTCCACCATAAATATAGGCTTATATAGCACTTCGCAATTTCACTTCTGAATATCGACATTAAGGAATAAAAAACATGAAAACTTCATCCCCACTAATCCTATAAACATAAATAATCAAATCTGAAAAATTTTGGAGTATTCCATACGAGCGACTATACCACACCTGAACAGTCCCCCCACCACTATTGAGTAAAAACAAAAAACAACAGTATTAATCCCTAATAAAAATCGCTTTATGGAAAATCTAATGATTTTGCCTGCGGTTGAGCCTAAAAGATTCAGTTGGCTCAACGAATACGCAACAGATGCAGAAGTTATCACGGACATTCCGCAAAGAGAGAAACGCAACAATCCATTCATCGAAGCTAATACTAAGGAAGTGGACTTGTCGCATCTTACGAATGACTGCATTGTGCCTGTGTTCAGCAAAGACAATGAGCTGACAATATCCCACACTGCATTTATCGAAACGGTAGCGGAAGCTGTCAGTATGTTCTACAATGGTGAATCCATTGAATCGCCTGACATTCGTGTGTCGCACATCGTCAAAGGGAGAATCCCCGAAGCCATCCACAAGCCTGCAAACCAGCTTTTGGAAAGCGACAAGACAATCTACTATGAGCGTATGATGTTCTGTATCGAGATTCCAACTATCTATGAAACGATAGACGGAAACAAACTCACGCTCACGGTTGGCGGTGTCAGAGCCTACAACACAATGAATCTCTATTCTAAAAAGACGGTGGAGAAGTTCAAGGTGTTTGTGGGCTTCCGCAATCTTGTGTGTTGCAATCTCTGTGTTTCATCTGACGGATATGTGGGACAGTTGGAAGTCTCCAACACAACGGATTTATTCCGTAGCGTGTTGGATATGCTTCACAACTACAATCCTGCAAGACATATCCACTTGATGCAGACACTTGGCAACACTACTATGACGGAACACCAATTCTGTC
>CAQBGY010000609.1 GCA_948759685.1 uncultured Eubacterium sp. | reverse complement strand
TTCCCTACACGACGCTCTTCCGATCTATACACCTGCATTGGTTCATGGTGGACCATTTGCAAATATTGCTCATGGATGTAACTCTGTAAAAGCTACAAAAACAGCGTTAAAAATGGCTGATTATGTCATCACAGAGGCAGGATTTGGCGCAGATTTAGGCGCAGAAAAATTCTTAGATATCAAGTGTAGAAAAGCAGGCTTAAAACCGGATTGTGTTGTATTAGTTGCCACAGTCAGAGCATTAAAATACAATGGTGGTGTTCCAAAAGAGCAATTGTCAGAAGAAAATGTAGATGCATTAAAGAAAGGTATTGTAAACCTTGAGAAACATATTGAAAACCTTCAGCAGTTTGGCGTTCCGGTAGTTGTGACATTAAATCAGTTTATTACAGATACCGAGGCAGAATATGAGTTTATTAAGAATTTCTGTGAAGAACGTGGCTGTGAGTTTGCGTTGGCAGAAGTATGGGCAAAAGGAGGCGAAGGTGGTGTAGAACTTGCAAAAAAGGTTATTGAAACCATCGAGACAAAACCTTCCAATTATGCACCGTTATATCCGGATGATATGCCAATCAAAGAGAAGATTGAAACAGTTGCAAAGAAAATCTATGGTGCCGATGGTGTTACATATTCACCGGAAGCAGAGAAGGCAATTGCAACAATTGAGGGATTGGGATATGGTGACTATCCGGTATGTATGGCAAAAACACAATATTCCCTGTCTGACGATATGAGTAAATTAGGACGTCCTACAGGATTTACAATCAATATCCGTGAGGTATATATATCTGCGGGAGCGGGATTTGTTGTAGCAATTATCGGAAGCATTATGACAATGCCCGGATTATCAAAGGCACCGGCAGCATTCGGAATTGATTTGACAGATGATGGAAAGATTCAGGGATTATTCTAGAAAGGAAAGAACAATGGCAAAAATTATTGACGGAAAGGCTATTTCAGCCGCAATAAAAGATGAATTAAAAGAGCAGGTAAAGGCATATAAAGAACAGGGCATAGAAATTACTCTTGCGGTAGTAAAGGTGGGAAATGATCCTGCATCTGCAGTTTATGTACGAAATAAAGAAAAAGCGTGTGAATATGTTGGAATTACATCAAGAACGCTGGCGCTCCCAGAGGAGACTACAGAGGAGGAATTACTGAAAGTAGTAGAGGATTTGAATAATGACAGTGCAGTGAATGGCATTTTAGTACAGTTACCACTCCCAAAACATATTGACGAAAGTAAGATTTTACTTGCCATTGACAGTAATAAAGATGTAGATGGATTTCATCCGGTAAACGTAGGAAAGATGGTCATCGGAGAAGATGCATTTTTGCCATGTACACCGGCAGGTATTATTGAGATGTTAAAACGCAGTGATGTTGATATTACAGGAAAAGAATGTGTTGTTATCGGAAGAAGTAACATTGTAGGAAAACCGATGTCTATATTGATGTTAAAAGAAAATGCAACAGTGACGATTGCACATTCAAGAACGAAGGACTTAAAAGAAGTGACAAAGCGTGCAGACATTTTAATTGCAGCAATTGGAAAGGCAAAGTTTGTTACGTCTGATTATGTGAAAGATGGTGCTGTAGTAATTGATGTCGGAATGGACAGAGATGAAGATGGAAAGCTATGTGGAGATGTGGACTTTGCATCAGTAGAGAAAATTGCAAGTGCTATTACTCCGGTTCCGGGTGGCGTAGGTCCTATGACAGTAACAATGTTGTTAGTAAATTGTCTTAGAAGTGTGGAACTGAATAAATAACAAGTTTTTTAATGGGTCCATCATTAGATAGACCCATTCATAATGAAGGGAGGTTTATATGAAGTTTGCAAATATAATTGTAGATATTTCTCATGAAAAATTAGACCGCCCTTTTGGATATATTATTCCGGAAAATCTGATTGATAATATCAGCGTGGGAACAGCAGTAAAGATTCCATTTGGAAAAGGAAACCGCTTAATATCAGGCTATGCAATAGAACTGACAGATAAACCCGGATTTGATATTGCCAAAATGAAAGAAATACATTCTGTGATAGATGATGCCACATCTGTGGAGTCTGAATTGATAAAGCTGGCATGGTGGATAAAAGAGAATTATGGTTCCACCATGAATCAGGCATTAAAGACAGTGCTTCCTGTAAAGAAAACAGTAAGAAATGTTGAAAAAAAGACAGTTATATTGAATCTGTCTGATAAGGAATTAGAGGAAAAAATTCTTTCGTATCAAAAGAAAAATGCAAAAGCAAGAATCCGTCTGTTAGAAGAATTGAAAAAGACGAAAAGCCTTTCAAAGAATTTGGTTGTAACAAAACTGAATATTTCCGCTAGTACATTAAAAGCAATGGAGCAGCTGGGAGATATTATTATTGAAAGTGACATAGATTATAGACAGCCGGTGAAACTGGTAAAACAAAAAGAGTATGATATTGTTTTGAATAAACAGCAGAGAGCAGTTGCTGAAAGTATTAAAGAGACAATGGATTTTCGTAAGCGAAAGAAGCCGAATGTTCATTTGATTCATGGTATTACAGGCAGTGGAAAAACAGAAGTTTACATGGAATTGATAGATTATACCATTCGGGCAGGAAAAGATGTTATTGTATTAATTCCGGAGATAGCCCTGACATATCAGACGGTAATGAGGTTTACCAGAAGATTTGGTAATCAGGTATCCATTATTAATTCAAGACTGTCCAAAGGGGAGCGCTACGATCAGTTTGAGAGGGCAAAAAAAGGTGATATTCATATCATGATTGGACCAAGGTCGGCGTTGTTTACGCCATTTAAAAATCTGGGACTGATTGTGATTGATGAAGAGCATGAAAATGCTTATAAGAGTGAATCCGTGCCAAAATATCATGCAGTGGAAGTGGCAATCAAACGTGCAAGGGATGAAGGGGCCGCTTTGGTATTAGGTTCGGCAACACCTTCTATAGAGTCTTATTATCGGGCAAAAAACGGAGTTTACGGTTTACATGAATTAAATTACAGAGAAAAGGGAAAACTTCCGGAGGTATCGATTGTAGATTTGCGGGAAGAACTAAAAAAAGATAACAGATCAATTTTCAGCGAAAAGCTTCAAGAATTGATTCAGGATAGATTAGATAAAAAACAGCAGACAATGTTGTTTATTAATAGAAGAGGGTATGCAGGAATAAGCA
>CAQBGY010000608.1 GCA_948759685.1 uncultured Eubacterium sp. | reverse complement strand
CTCCAAGACACTCAATAAAGCGAGCTAATTTTGGAACATAGAACTGAACACCCTAGTTATCAATTATCCTTCTAATATTGATTTATATTCCATTTGATTATGACTTTTCTTTATGTAGCAACATAAAACATGGTCTGAAAAATATTCTATATTACTATCAAGATATACCATAATGGTAGGCTCATCTTCAATATTTCCTATACAAAGTCCTATCTCAAAGGGATAAAAACTTTCCAAAAACTGTTCTCTTGATATAGGTAAAGAACTCTTTGAATCTTGTGCCCATGCTTCTGCTGTTTGCAAATATCCTTCGTCTATAATATTTTGAAGAACTAAATCTTTGTCTCGATTAAAGCATATCAACCTATCTTTAATTTTTTCTATGAATGGGGTTATGTCATGGCTTTCACCATAAAAATAAATATTGTCTGGAAGTGAAACATCTTCATTCCATATTTCTAATGTTATATCCCCATTTTGATCAGATGGGTTGAAATGTTCTGGTGTTAAATCTTCAATTCTCATAATTAAATTTATATATGGTAGCTAATGTCCGGTGGATAACCGACCTTTCGGGGAGATTGATCCGCTTGTTAATCGCTTTATCCTTTCATATCGGAAGTGTTTTTTCATGTGACACAAGTGCTTCCCCTCTATCGCTATGAAGAGTTAAAAGCCTTCTTGTTTCAGATAAAATCATTTCTTCAAAAGAGTTCCATTGCAATAACGAAGTCGCATCCCAGCGTTTGCAAAAATGGACTGTGCCATCATCTGAATTTATATAGAGTTTGGATAAGTCACTATCATATCCTCCAATGAAAAAGTATGACTCTTTCGCATTTTTAGGCCTTTCGAATCTATTAAGTTCGGATAAAGAAAATGGTTCAGGGGTAGCATCCAAACTCCTACAATACGATTTTCTCAACCCATCAAAACATAGGGTAGTATTAAAAAGATTCAAGCCATTGGCATTTTTCATTAGAAACGAACGATATGCAATAGGGATTTCTCGGTGCATATCTTGTTCTAACTTAACGACTTCTTGTTCGCTCACTGGCGAAAAGATGCGAAAATTATATGCTTTGGGAGCGATAAAAGGTGCATGACCATATAATTTCGTCCCATTTTCGTATTCTTTACATCCATACTTTTCAAAGGCTTGAATGTATTTCATTATTTCTATAAATGCACTCATATTCTTTAATGTTTGGCGGACAATCGACCTTTAAAGTAGATTTATCGGTATGTTCTAAACTCAATTTTAATCTCCTGTAACCAAAAAATAATAACCACCTTTAGTTATTGTTTCCAAATTTCTAATGAATGATTGGATCAAGACACGAGTATTTTTATATGTTTCTTGATTACCAAAATCAATAGCTATGTTTTTAATCAAGGAAAGATTATCAATGATAAGTCGTGTATCACCATACTCATCTATTGAAAGTCCTGTTTTTCGATGAAATTCATCAAATATAGGTTTCAATATATCAAACTCATTATATTCCAACGAGAATGATATTCCCAATTCTTCATTATAGAAATCTATCATTTTTGTTAAGTTTATAATGTTTGGCAGCGTTCCGCTTATTTGGTTGGCTTGCTGTTTGTTATCAGAATAAAATAAATGGTTTTATAAAAGCATAAATTCACTTGCTTCCACGTCAATGGCTCTGCAACTCCAATACGAGCATAATTGTTTCACGAAGTGCAAGATTGTTTCTTCATTTTCACCTCCATGAAAACATAGGTGTATATTTTCAATACTTTCATTATCGTCCCAAGAAATCTCCACGCCACACTCGTTGTCTAATTGCAGTGTCATTTCGCTATCTGACAAATTATCATCAGAAATAATAAAAGTGTTCTGCATCCAATCCACGAACGCGTTTCTATCTGTTATAGGCAGTGTCTCATCCACATCCGACAAATCTGATTCATCGTTCAAGGGCGTTTTTATTAAAATGATAGACCAACTCATATTTTTTATTTAATTAGTTCATGCTCTATTTTTTATGTCCGGCGGATAATCGACCTTTCGGGGAGATTGATCCGCTGGTTATCTGCTTTTCAACTCTCCCATGTTACATAGTTGATTTTGCCTGTGTTGTCAGTATTGGCAACCACCAACATATCTGCAATCTCGCATCCTATGGTATAATCCCATACCGCATAGTTCTCATTGCCTGGATAGAAACCGATGCGGACTAATTTCAAGGCAGAGAGTAACCTTTCTTCTTTGGGTTTGGAGGCATCTGTACCTGCTAAAGCCTTATCTATGACAGAAGCATCCAATTCTTCAAAATGAAAATCGACATACTCCTTTACATCACCTCCATCTTCGTAATCGGCACGAATGGCTGCTTCCACATCGGCTTTATGTTGTTCCAAGTCCTTGATATAGTCCTCATATTCAGCTACCCAATTATGTTCCGGCACACCATCATAGAAATTCAAATCCAATTCTATCTGGTTATTATCAATTGTAACCTTTCCTTCAGTTGTTTCTTGGGGAGAGTTGATTTCCACTTCTCCAAAGTAAGTAATGTCCTTTTTCATATTCGTTCTTTTTTAGTGATTAATGTTTGGCAGTCCGCCTTATTCATTCGGTCTGCTGTTTGTTAGCAACTTATTAATGTCTGATAACGCCATGCTCATAGCCCAGCCCTTCATACTCTTTCTCCATATTGGTCAAAAATTCTTCAACACCGTTCAACGAAACTTTCGGTGGTACATTTATTGATATGAACGAAGGGAGATTGGAAATCTCCACCTCGCATCCCATATCAAGCAGCTTGGTTCTGACAATCTGCATACGTTCATCGTTAAAATGCACCCTTAATGTGCTGTTCCCGGAGGGTTGCACTATGGATTGGAAATGATATTCGCCATTTTCTTTTGTAATGCGTATCTCATCACCCAGACTGATGCCATAGGTATAGAATGGAACATTATCAACGATGTATGTATCGTTTCCCTTCTTTTTGCACCACAAACCTTCAATGGAAAATGGAGGGTAGCCATCTTCATCTTGTTCCAGATGAAATAGCACTTTTATATGTTTGCCCTTTTTCATTTTATATCATTAATATGTTGCTGATGGGATGCAGCTTACCACCGTTAAGCGGAACAGGTGCTTGTTATAAGCTAAATTTCGTATTCAATCTTGTAATCTTCAT
>CAQBGY010000607.1 GCA_948759685.1 uncultured Eubacterium sp. | reverse complement strand
TTCACAAAGAGCCAGTTCAAGATGTATAAATACTATACGGACTGGCAGGAGTATATCAACTGCTATTATGAAAACGGTTGTTCTGCTGGCAAATGCAATGAAGAGGAAGACTTTTTGCCTGATGCAAAGCTCAACTATCAACTGCTCCAGACGCTTACCGATATAACCCCAGATGAGCTTGAAGCTCTTGCGGGCCGCTCAGTCAATAAGATTCTTCGTATTGCTTCTGACCGTAATACGATGCTGGATGTATTTGGAGCAACAGCACAGTATAAGGATAAAAATGCTTTTCAGGAGTGTTTGAGTCTTTACCCTGAACTTTTGTCTGATCCGTATACAAAGGAAATGCTGAGGCAAATCAAGAAGAATCTGGTTACTGAAGCAAAAGCGGCAAAGCTTGATTTAAGTGCTAAGTATATGTTTTTGGTGCCAGATCTCTATGCCTTTTGTGAATGGCTCTTCCTTGGAGAACGGAATCCCGTAGGACTGTTGGCAGATGGAGAAGTATCTTGTTGCCTATATCGGCAATTTGATAAACTGGATTGTCTTCGCTCCCCTCACCTTTATCGTGAACATGCTGTACGCCACAATGTAGTCAATCAGGTAACGAAGCGCTGGTTTACTCCCAATGCTATCTATACGAGCTGTCATGATTTGATAAGCAAGATTTTACAGTTTGATTGTGATGGGGATAAAAGTCTGGTGTGTGCCGATAAGCTCTTAGTGCCAATCGCAGAACGGAATATGCAGGATATTGTTCCTCTGTACTACGAGATGGCTAAGGCGGGGGCTGTTATTGTAACACCTGCTGAGATATTCAAAGGACTCCATGCGGCTTATACTGGCGGCAATATTGGGGTTATCAGCAATGATATTACAAAGATTTGGAACAGTCAGGAGCCAGATCTTGATGCTGTGAAGATTCTCTGTATGGAGAATAATTTTGTGATAGATTATGCGAAAACACTTTATCGCCCCTCCAGGCCAGACGAGATTAATATGCGGCTATCGCAAATTACAAGCGTAAAGGCCCCCTATTTCTTCCGATATGCGAAAGGAAAAGAAAGCACTCAGGTTCAAAGAGCGAATTTCAGTGTTGTAAATCAACTTGACGAAATTATACCTAATAAGCGGATGTCTTTCTCTGCCAAGAATATTGGTGTGTTTCATTATGAGTATATGCTGCAAAATCCAACTGCAAAAATCGTGGTTGCTCCTGAAGTTTCTGAGCTGTATGGAGAAATTGAAAAGCAGTATCGGTACTCAATCAATTTTTATGAGAATGAGTCTAATTTTGCATATGTGCGCAAGAGCATATTGGAGCGTTTTGCAGAGTTGGATTATTCTATGGAGCAAATTTGCGATATGCTTGTCAAATACCTTTTTCACAGCAAACAGAGCCGCCGCAAGAATGTGTTTTGGATGTGCTTTGGCGAAATGGTTTTAGCTAACCTTCAGCGCAATTTGCCAAAAGGATCTATTCAGTGCAAAAAATGTGGCGAGAGATTTATTCCTGTACTTCCACAGCAAAAACTTTGTATAGGCTGCACCACTTATCATCCCATAGGAAATAAAGTAGTCAAGTGTATTGACTGTGGGGAGACGTTTACAGTTGATGCTCGCAATATGAAGAAGGTTCGCTGTGATAAATGTCAGGTTGAGTATAGAAAGGCTTGGGATAGAGAGAGAAAACGCAGAAATGCGGCCTAAAATTCCACTTTTGTTTTTGAAAGTGTATAATGCCTATTACCCCGTTGTTCAACGGCATTAACCTGTTTTTAAGGGCTTGAAAATCATACAAAAATCCACCTTGCTCTTTTAGTTTCGGCGTTGTTCAACGGCATATATTAACCCAAATGCGATATGCGTCTTTTAGGGAAGAAAACCGTATTTACTAACATATTCGGTGTCTCCTGTCTATTGGTTGTGGGAATGACTCTTGCGAGATGACTTCCCGCAGCCAAAGACATCTTTTAGAAAAGGACTGAATTTTATATGATCCCAGTGACGAAAGATGAGGCGCGTATCCTCAGAGAGCTATATCCTGAGTATAGAGTTACGCGAACAATGGTGCAAGATTCTAAGCGGCATCATTATTTTGCAACTGAAAGTGAAGAACTAATGAGGGCGATAGCGAGCACAAATCACAGAGCAGCAGAGCTTGTTGCGCAGTTTGATCGTAGGAAAGAGCTAAACCGCCAGCGCCTTATTCAGCAAGGAGAGCTGTAATATGGCGACTGCGGTAAGAAGCGAAAGCTTCACCAACGCAGTGATTGATGCTAAAGATATGACAATTACGGAGTATACCCCAGATTCCATACACACATATAGTTTGGGTGAGTTTTTGAAACGCTGGGATGGTATTCCCGATATTGTGTTGTCAATAAGTCGTAGTGTCCCTCTGCCACCAGACGGGAGGGATGACGATTGAATCCAAAGTATAAAAAGTTAGAAACTGAGAGCGATTATGAGTATGGGTTGCGACTCATTGAGATTAAGGTAGAACAAAATCCGCCTGATTTGGAATGGACGGATATTGTTGAACTAACTGGCCTTGATGTACATTATGACAGTTTGCGAAAGGCTGCAAATGTAACCCCATATTCTGGCTATAACGTCATGAAGTATTTCAAAGAGAAGCTTGCTTCGGTCAGCGCAGGAGATGATACTTCATACCTGGATGAGCTGGAACAGAAGATGCTTGAATTCAAGAAAGAACGTCAGCGTTTCTTCGATCAGCGTAATGCCTTAAATAAGGTAGTGCGTGATTTGGCTCGCCAAGATGAAAATGCCGATATTCTGGAACGTGCTATTGCAGATGGTTCTATCCCAAGGCTTGAATATCAACCAGTCTATATTGAGCACTCAGAAAATGATTTGCTGGTCAGTCTTAATGACTTGCATTATGGAGCATATGTGGACAATTATTGGAATTACTATAATTCTGATGTTTGTCGCTATCTCCTACGAGCTTATCTTGATAAAATTTTTGAAATAGTAGAACTCTATAAGCCTGAAAATTGCTATGTTTGGGCTAACGGAGATTTGATAAGTGGAAATATTCATAAGTCCATTGCTGTTTCAAATCGTGAAAATGTTATTCAGCAGGTTGTTGGGGTTTCAGAATTAGTTGCGGAGTTTCTTGCGGAACTAAGTGGCCGGTTTAAGCATGTATACTTT
>CAQBGY010000606.1 GCA_948759685.1 uncultured Eubacterium sp. | reverse complement strand
TTTCTTCTGTGAGGTATTCAAAGGATATTTCTCTTTGCCGCCGCCTGTTCCTGTCACGCCATGCGTTGATAGCGGCATAGCGTATGACGACTTTGCAGAAACCGTTGAAAGAATACATGATGTGTTCCTTGTATGCTTCTGTGCAATCCATAGAAATTTCCCCCTTTCTCCCACATGGGGGTGTTGCTTGGTTTATAGTTGCATTTATAGTTTAGAAGGGCGGCAGTATTTTAACTATCGCCCTTTAACTATCCGTACATGATATAACTGCAAAGCTTATTTGCTATATATCTAAATTATTCAATCCATTCAGTAATCACTATAAACTTAATATTTTTTTCATCATCACTCCAAATTCTCACATTATTATTTCTATCAAATTTGTACTTTGTTTGTGAAATAAAATCATTATAATCAATCTTTTCATATTTTTGATATTCACCTATAATTGCACTGAAAAAATATTCCATTCTATCGTAGCAAATAAATATTTCGCAATCTTCTGTAATCTTGAACGCCTCTATTTCCCTTATATCATTTGCGCTTTTAACACTTTTTTCCACTTCTAATATGCAATTATCTAACTCGACATATCTACCTGTGGTGGTAGCTGGCGTGTCAATAAATATTTCTACAAGTTCTGAGTTCTCAATATTGATATCATATTTGTAAAGTATAAATAAATCTGTTTGGTAAACAAGCAAATATCCAAATACACTTGCTCCTAAAATAGCCGTTATAAGCGTCATAGCAATAAGAAAATGCGTATATGACTTGAATAGTTTTCTTATTTTATCTGATACAAAATATCCAATATATGCACCTAATACATTAAATATCAAGTCATCAACATCTGTACTCCCAAGCGCAAAAAGGAGTTGCGTAATTTCAATTAACAGGCTGAATATAATAGCGGCACATAAAACCCCTTTACGTTTTTTGTTAGAGATAATTGGAAAAAGTATTCCAAATGGAATAAATAAAACGATATTTCCTACTACATTTTCAATGATTCGTCCTATAGAGGTGTTTGAAACAGCCATATCATAAATTGATTTAAAGGGAATGATACTGATTGTCCTTTCACTTGCACCTATAGCAGAAAATAAGTTGTTTAATGTTACCTGTTTGAAAAAGGTTATGCGAAGCAGAAAGATAACATATATAATAAAAAATACCCACTGACAGCCACGCAAAATTTTTTCATGGTTCTTATTTTGATTGTCCATAGCAATTCCTCCAAAAATAAAACTCACTCTACTGGGGGATTATTATACCCTGTTGAAGTGAGTTTTTGATTCTTTATTTCTTTTTGATTTCTTATTTTTTTCTTATCGCTGCTTTTCCGCAACAGGCAGCTTGACTTCAAACACTGTTATTTCATCATCACTCATAGCATATATGCTTCCATTGTGTATTCTTACAATTTCCTTTGCGATTGCCAAGCCAAGCCCTGTTCCGCTTTCTTCTGATTCCCCATATTCTTTGGAACGGTAAAATTTATCAAAAATATGCCCCAATTCATCAGCAGGTATTGTTTTGCCGTAATTCTTAATGGAAACCGTTATATAAGATAAAGTTTGGCTGGCATAAATCTCAATCGAACTTTTCGGATAACTGTAATTTATAGCATTTTTCAGAAGATTATTGAATACTCTTGCAATCTTTTCTGAATCCCCTGTTATAAACAGTCCTTCCCCTAACTTTAAATCAATATGCAGCTCTTTGGGTTTAAGCAACGGGTAAAATTCATCTGCTAACTGTTCTATTAAAAAACATATGTCTATTTCCCGTTTCACCAAAGTTTTGTCTGATAAACTATATCTTGTTATATCAAAAAAATCATCTATCAGTTTTTCAAACTGTATAGCCTTGCGGAAAGCAACTTTTGTATATTTTTCCCGTTGTATGGCTGGCATATCCGGCGCTTCACACAATAGGCTCAAATAGCCTACCACGGAAGCAAGCGGGGTTCTAATGTCATGCGCAAGGTAAGTAAGCGTATCTGATTTTTTCTGCGCTTCAATTTCCAGTAAATGCTGTTGCTCACGGTTCTGCATTTTTATAAGATTAAGCCAATTTTGCAAATCGGAAAATTCTAAAGGGAGTTCTATGTTATCCGCTGAATTGTCAACAACATACTCCAAGGAATCCAATACTTTTAATATCTTCCTTGATGAACTTCTTTCTATTGCAATCCACATAAGTAACTCTAATATGAGAAAACCAAATACAATAATTGAAGGCTCATAATCATGTACAAAACACGCAAAATCGTATCCTGCTACTTTTTCTACGAAAACATAAAAATTGTTGTTGCCTACACTTTCAATTACTAAACAAACAGCCAAAAGGACAAAGAACACAATAAATGCACCTATAAAATGCCTAAGCAATAATAGCTTTCTATATTTCTTTGAAAATTTGTTACTCAACAATATATCCTACCCCCCATATTGTTTTAATGAATTTCGGCTTTTCACCAATATCATTCAATTTTTCTCGGATATGTCTGATTTGAACCATTACCGTATTTCTGCTGTTCTTAAAATACTTTTCTCCCCATACAATCTGAAATAGTTCATCAGCACTATATACCTTTCCCCTGTTTTTACATAAAAGCCATAATATTGAAAATTCTGTGGGGGTTAGTTTAATCTGTTCCCCGTTCAATCTACATTCATGCGAAGTTTTATTTAACAGAAGCCCGGCTATTGTAACCATTTCATTTGAGCCAATTTTTTTACCGTCATAATCATGTACCCTCCGTAGATGCGCCTTAACTCTTGCCACAAGTTCAATCGGAAGAAATGGTTTTGTAACATAGTCGTCTGCCCCCAAGGATAAACCTGTAACTTTATCTGTTCCCTCTGTTTTAGATGTAAGCAATATAATGGGATAGGTATATTTCTTCCGTATTTCTCTGCATAAAGTAAAGCCATTTCCGTCTGGCAGCATTATATCTATAATTGCCAAGTCAAAACATTCACTGTCTATCACTGAAAATGCGTCTTGAAATGTGTAATATTTAAAACACTGAAATTGTTCATTTTGCAAGAATACCTCAATCAAATCAGCAATTTCTTGTTCATCGTCCACTAACAATATTTTACCGCTCATTGTTTTTCCTCATTTCCTTTTACTTAGTGGTATTCTATGGGTATTATTATACTGTGTTTATATAG
>CAQBGY010000605.1 GCA_948759685.1 uncultured Eubacterium sp. | reverse complement strand
GGCTTTCGGGGCTTACCAAGCAGGACTATATCACAAGGCGGCTTTTGTGCCAAGATGTGGTTGTGCAGGGCAATCCAAGGGTGTATAAGGCACTCCGCAATGAGCTTGCCGCTGTCCTTGCAGAATTACAGAGGATTGAAGCAGGCGGCAGCGTTGACAACGAATTATTAGATACTATCGAATTAATTACTGTTATCCTCGGCGGTCTGAAAGGAGAGGGAAAAAATGGCGAATAAAAAAGAAGTGACTGCCCCTGTTGTATCTGTTGGTGCAGATACAACAGGGGCAGCCACCTAATGTAAACAATAACAGTATATCCAATTACCCGCCGAAAAATAATAGCAAAGTCTTTGAAACGGTATCTATGGCAGAACTTTACGACACGGTATATCCGAGTAAGCCGCCGCTGATTGACAGCTTGCTTTACACTGGCACTTACCTTTTCGCAGGTGCGCCGAAACTCAGCAAGAGTTTTCTCATGGCGCAGATTGCCTACCATATCAGCAGGGGGATTCCCTTATGGGATTACCCTGTCGAGGGTATCATTAAAAAAGGCACAGGCAGAACTCGGCTTCAAGGGCGGCACAAGGAGCGAAACGGAACGTAACCAGTGGGCAGCGGCAGAGAAAGAACGGCTTGCGGAGATTATGTTACAGCATGGTATTGAGTGGGAGAAAAAAGGAACGCATGAAAAGCACTTATCTGTTTTGGATTTTGAAAAGCAGGAACGGCAGTAAAGAAGAATTATCTGACATTCTTCATCAGCAGATAGCGGCAGGACAGGAAACGGAGCAGATACGGAAAGAGGGCGAAGCGATCCGGCGGGAAGTGTCGGAACTTACCGCAACAAATCATCTGCTGAAAGAGCAGACGGAAACATTGGCGGAGGATAAAGAAAAGCTGTTATCCGAAAATGAAAAGTTGGAGAAACAGCAGAAAAAGTTACAGCAGGAACTTAACAAAATGGCGCAGTCAAAGGAAGTCATGGAGAGAAATATCCACGTTTATGATGAAGATATGAAATGGCAGTTGGCAGAGCCGGGGGCGTTGATGAGCGCAAAGAATTATCGGGATAAAGAGGCACTTCCGCTTGTGGAAAGATTAAAAGAGGTAGTAAAAAATCTGACTATCAAATGCGTATAGCTTATGGAGCAAAGCAGGAAGCTGATTGCCAAAGTGGACGGGCAACAAATACAGATTAGCCGCTTGACAGATAAGGTTATGGAACAGAGCAACATCATAGACCGATTGCAAGAAAAAGCGTTTGATTTGGGGCGTTTGGAGCGTCATTTAGGCAGGGAACAGGTACAGTTGATAGTGGAACGGTCAAAGGCGTTAGAACAGGCAGAAAGGGCAAAGAAACGCCAGAAACGTGCCTTTGAAATGATCCGATAGGAAAGGGGATTGATAGGATATGACGGATATGGAAAAGAAAGTTATGATACGGCTGTGTTCTAAAATCGTGGCAGAAACAGACCTTTACGAAACGGACAAGGAAGTGCAAAATCTGATAGATTGGGTATGCCTGTCGGAGCAGATAAAGGAAAACAACAATACAATCCGCAATCTGACCGGAGAATATAAAAAGATAGAGCCAGGTTGCCGGGAGGGAGTGCGGGCGCAGTTGGAACGCATGAAAGAATTGTGCAAGGAGCGTAACAGTCTGTACGAAAAGCAGAATGATTTGAAAGGGCAGAAAGAGAAAATAGAGAAGTCGCTAGAACGATAAGAAATATGGGGTGTGGCGGTTGCTATGCCCTATATTTTTGTGGTAAAAGAAGAATGAAAGTGGTAAAATAGAATTAGTAGACAAGAAGTTGTAGAGGAGAGTGAGCGGATGATTTTTAAAGCTAAGAATGGTGCGGAAATTATAGAAAAAATAAATATTGATGAAAATGAAGCTATAGGAAAATTTTCCAATTTGAATCATGTCTTAGTTGTTGTGAAAATAGAAAATGATTATTTGCTGGGGTGGCATAAATGGAGAAGTGACTGGGAAACATTTGGCGGACTGATAGAAGCGGGGGAAAGTCTTAGAGAATGTATTGCCCGCGAATGTGAAGAAGAACTTGGAATCAGCAATGTAAAATTTGAGTATTTGGGAATCGTGCATTATAATATGCCGCCTGGTTATTGGGTTAAAGATTGGCATGAAGAATACGGTGGATTATATGGAATTACCCTTTCAAGAGATGCAATTCAAATGATGGAAGAAAAAAGGCAGGATAAGGATGAAATTGGTGAGATTGGATTATATTCTGAACTAAAAGCACGAGAAGAAAACATAGATGAAATAAATGAAAAACTGTTGGAGTTCTATTGAGATTTATACAAAGAATCTGGATATACCTGTAATTAGATTTGACTAGGAGGTATTATTGTGACTAAAGTATATTTCGTTCGTCATGCAGAGCCCAATTATAACAATCATAATGACGCTCTTCGGGAATTATCTTCAAAAGGAATGAAAGATAGAAAATTGGTTACTAAATTTCTGGTAGATAAGCATATTGATGTTGTTTTATCAAGTCCATATAAAAGGGCAATAGATACAGTTAAGGATTTTGCAGATAGTTATGGTATAGAAATTAATGTTATATATGATTTTAGGGAAAGAAAAGTAGAAAGTGGCTGGATTGAGGATTTTACATCATTTACAAAAATGCAATGGAATGATTTTACATACAAATTGTCAGATGGAGAATGCCTTCAAGAAGTTCAAACGAGAAATATGTCGGCATTGCAACAGGTATTAAATAAATATGCAGGAAAGAATATTGTAGTAGGAAGTCATGGAACTGCGTTAAGTACGATTATTAATTATTATGACCATTCTTTCGGGTATAACGATTTTGAAAAAATCAAAAACGTTATGCCGTGGATTGTGGAGTTTGTTTTTGATGAGGATACAAAATGTATAATGATTAAGGAGCATGATTTATACTGACGAAGTTACATTTTTCGGGATGCTTGTCTTTCTCTGAGTGATGTGAAAGACATGGTGCTAGCACCATGTAATAATGGTGGATAAGGAGAAATTGGTATTTGGTTATTGGAATGTACGCTTTAGACGTATTGAGTGTTCTGTTTTATAAGGGGGTTCGGGCGTAAATTATGCCTAGATGGATATTTTATACGAGACTGTAAAAAATCTTGTGTCTATAAACAAAAAATATTTCTTGATATGAATTA
>CAQBGY010000604.1:1495-3194 GCA_948759685.1 uncultured Eubacterium sp. | reverse complement strand
AATAATGCTGATAATAGTCACCTGTCTTCGTATAATCCGGCTCATCATTGATAGCGCGCACCACATACGTCGCCGAGAACCACCAGCAGTTGTACTCGTCATCCCAGACCGCCCTCACCTCGCGATCATTGAAAAACCGTATCGATTTCTTGCTCATCATTATGGGTATTTTAGTTTTACGATATGGTTGTCCTAAGACATTTACTCAATAGCTTAATTTATTGTCTCCCAAACAGGAGCACATGCTCCTGAACAATCTGTCCTATCATATTCTTTACCGTAAGAGAATTCAATTTTAGAGCAGCTGATTGTACGGTATCCACGCTGGAATTGTGTAATGACACATTATAAATAAGCCCAAGTAAAAAATAAGTTTCAGGAATAAATACACCTATGCGATGTGCGTATTTTAATTTTTCTTTGGTCTTTTTGGTTCTTATAAATTCTTGTTGCTGAGAATGAGATGGTATCTTTGAATATATAACTTCTTCAATCATTAGCCTTACAGACCAGCAAACTGCAATTGGATCGTAATCATTATTTTCAAAAAGATATGTTCGTAATAAACGGAACACTTTTTTTCTAAATTTTGACGGAGTGGCCCATTCAATATTTAATCCAAGTGTTCGAAATTCCTCTGTAAGATTATAGGTATTATACAAAGGATGAAAATGGAAATAAGCTTCATCTAACTTATCTTTAATAGTCTCATTTTCTCGCACATATATGATATTTAATAATTCTCGACTGCTTTTTACATTCTCTTTTTTTAGATAGCACACGTTGATTCTATCCTCATTGAAACAAAAGTGGTGAAAAAAATTTGGATCTAGATGTGTAACGAGTATAGGGAAAATGAGTCTTTTCGCTTTCCTATAAGAGTCAACTAAATTTGATATTTTATACTGAAATAATAGAATATTTACATCATCTAAATAATCAAATATTTCATCAATGATTAATATTTGCGGTTTCGATGCTTTACGACGTTCGAATTCTAATAATTTAGCGTAAAAGAATAAGATATCTCTTTGTCCATTAGATAACTCATGCGCTTTTGGCCATTCTACAACAAGTTGCTCTTTTTTTTCTTTCGGCACAATATTGAACCTATTTTTTACTGGGTTGAAGTCTTCAATTTCTTGCGTAAATCTTTTCTTGTCATCTAGATACTGAACATATTTACATGCTTTTTTGAAATCAGCTCCCATATTAATATAGAGTTGCCATATTTGCCAAACATATAAGAACTTTAGGGCATCCTCATTTGGAGAGATAATGCCATGACGAACTAAAATATCAGTAATCGCAGGATAAGGACCTATTTTTAAAATTGCAGACACCGTTTTGCTTATATAATTTCGGATGACTTTGGCTATACCTTTTTGTGAATTAACATCATTTAAGTAGTCGTTAACCTTTGCCATCCATTTCATACGTCCAATTCTTGCCAAATCTAATGCTGCAATTTCGGTCATTATTGTACCATTACATAGAATGAACGATATGTCTGGCAACACTTTACCATTAATTCCAAACACGCGTTTTAGTTGTGCCAATCTATAAATAAAATCTTTTTTAGCTGGAATCGTATGTATAAGTATAGTTGGTTTTACATCAATCGTTGGCTTACTAATTGTTCGTCCCATATAATGCCTCACGTTGGCCTTGGGCTCAAGTGGATTGTTAATAACAAACA
>CAQBGY010000604.1:0-1485 GCA_948759685.1 uncultured Eubacterium sp. | reverse complement strand
TAACAAACACATCGAACTCTCCACTGATATCATTCATTGTATTATCAGCAGAAAGACACTTCCCGGTAGACGTAGATATTTCTATTTTGGGTGTTAATGCACCATCCCCCAAATGACAATCTTTCTCATCAAGTATTATTTTCGACTCATGTAAGGAAGCAAATGC
Organism: uncultured Eubacterium sp.; assembly: GCA_948759685.1. The sequence continues at coordinate 1,319 of CAQBGY010000604.1, read as the reverse complement.
TATCGCGAAAGAACTTTTTCCAAAGCCATTCGGAGCCACCAATATATTAGGTTTATTGGGGTATAATGTGAACTTAAAATGATATTTTTTTATACCCTTTATATTTTCTATGGTAATTCCAGTGATATTCATATATATGTAATTGCGCTGGCGCAAAAGGTATTTATCTCAAACAAAGCTCCTTGAAAAATCCAAATTCCTCATCGACAAGAATGCGCCGATCAAGACCCAAATTACGCTGTTCACATGAGGTTTCAGAGACCATGGCACATGAAAAACAAGCTGCATAGTTTAGAGGATCACTATCATTTTCCCAGCAGATAGGATCTGACGAACAATCGATTGCTCTATTTAAAGCTGTCATGATTATATTTTCAATGAGTTCCGGTTGTCCTTGCCATACTAGACCTCCCATGCTTCCTTCGGAGCCATCTGCTGTGTATATTAGAACGCCACACATCCTTTCGGAGAAGTAAAGACGTTCCTTTAGACTCGCAGTGGGATATCCACAAGAGAATTCGAGTTCTTTCATAATTATATGGGAGAGCGTATGCAAAACATAAAATTTTTCAACTCCACCTTTTTGCATCATAGCCGCAACATTTTCATAAAGATTCTCCATATGGCGGTTATGCGAATATCGCTTTTGGAATACGGTAGAGTTCTTTTCAACCCATTGAGAAATTAGGTCTTCGTTAAGGCTAAAAAACAGTCCTTCACCGAATGTCTGATTGGCAGGCATAACAATAACCTCCTCATTAGGTTCTTTGAAGATCTTCATACTACTTGGATATCGAGTCACTCCATTGACAACTTCCGGTTGAGGCATTTGCACTCTTGAAAAGTTGATTTGGGTAGAACTAACTCCAAGAGTCTCTACTTGTTGAATTTTGGAGAAGTACGGCTTTAGGGATTCCGGTAAATCAATATCTTTAAACTCCAGCTTATCGGAAGATTCATTGGATTTGCTGTTGTTCTGAAATACAGAGAACTCGGTAAAACGATACTCCTCTCTGGAATCTGAAGATGATGGTCCGGCATCCGCTGATAAGAAGACAGCCACGATACGATTCATATCTTCCGCTGTCACATCATATCCACTATCAGATGCTTTATCTATCAAATCATCAGTAGTTGTTGAGTTTATATAGTCAGTCCGCGTTTTATCGGGATTACGCTGACTGTATCTAGTGTACCACCTTGTTGTAAGCAAATTGAGAAGCCTCAGTTCAGTATCACTGAGACTGGCAGTTGAGTCTAAATAGCAACTCGGGAGATAAAGATCGGAAGAGCACACGTCTGAACTCCAGTCACGGACC
>CAQBGY010000603.1 GCA_948759685.1 uncultured Eubacterium sp. | reverse complement strand
GGCCCCGTAGGGCCAACAGCAAACCACCAGCAGGGCTGGTGGTTCGTGACTTTGTTGCGGTAATCGCCATATTGCATATCCGTTTAGATGGAGCATGGGCTGCAATAACAGCAGAAACAAAAATAAAAACAGTTACTACAGCGAGCAATACAATCGGCAAATGCCATGCCACTCCAAAATGACGTGTAATCATCAGCGTATGCAGAAAACGGCTGAAAGGAATTCCCATTCCACAACCCAATATCAGACCTGAAACAGCATAGGTAAAGGCTTCCGCAGAAATCATTCGTGTAAGCTGTTTATTGTCCATGCCAACCGCACGCATTGCACCATACTGTTTTGTTCTCGCAGATACACTCATAGAAATACTGTTAATAATATTAAATAGAGTAATGACCGCAATAATCGCTAAAAATCCATAGCAAACAATCCGTGATGCCCAATAAGTTGTGTTGTTCGTCCGATTACTTTCCCGTTGGTCAGTAACAGCGATATCGTCATTTTCAAGTTTTCTGATCTGTGCTACTGTTTTATCTGTAGCATCTTTCCCCAGTTGAACACCAATCAAACCATATTTTTCCTGTCCCATGAGACGGTCAAACGTTTCCTCTGAACAGATGATAATCAGATCATCGCCAAACAGTCCTTGTGACAGGGCGCAGGAAATCTCAACCTCAGTGCCTGCAATCTGAATGGTATCGCCGACTTTTAAGGAGTTGTTTTTATTAAAGACTGTCGCAACCTTGTTGCTGTCTCCATAAACTTCATTCAAGGTTCCCTGAGCAATATTTCCTTTTGCATAGTCCAACAGCGTATCATCATAGGAAACAATATTGATATGGTCTATCCCAGCTCCTGAAGATGTTGCAGGGATATTACCCATATAACTACTGCCATAAGCATTTATAACGCCATCTATTTTTCTGATTTCATCAACTAAATCACGGTCAAGAACCATTTCATTACTATAACTGGCTAACGCAAGATCCGCTGAGGTAACATTTAGTGATGGCAGCAACAACCGTACCATATCCATCACAATGGAAAAAGAAAGAAACAATATAATACAGAGAGCAAAGGAGGCTGTCAATAAACACCAGTTTTTCTTTGATGCTACTGCATGATGTATGCCCAAAGAACAGTCAATTTTCCCAACACCTATCTTTGCGGCATGGTAAACAGTAGCTGTGTTTTCCATATTACCGGCAACTGCTGACATAGGAGAAACCTTAGCAGCACGTTTTGCCGGGGATTGTGCCGCCAAAAGTACTGTTACAATTCCTACCACGGCTCCGCTGATAAGGCCGGCAGGACTGATTTTGAACACCGGTGTCACAGCAAATTCACCACCGACAACATAACGGAGTGCCCCGCAGATGCCCCAACTGATGATTGTACCCATAAGGATTCCAGCGGGTACTGCTATCTTGCACCAATTCAATGCCTCCAGCCGCACAAAGCGGATGACTTGCTGACGGCTTGCGCCAATACAGCGCATCATGCCAAAGAACTGTGTCCGATTGGCTACATTGCTGTTCATGCTGCCAGAGATCATCAGTACGCCTGCTAAGAGCACTATAATAAACAGAATCACTGCAATTCCGTAGAAATATTTCATAGTGGTATTGCTGCTTTGCCCTGCCATACCCATTACACCGGTATTTTCAGAGATGTTTTCCGCCGGCAGCTGATATTGAGCCTGCAATTCTGTGATGGCTTTGGTTGCTTTCGTCGCATCCTCGAACTGCACATAATAGGCTGGCTCATTGTCTGTAATTCCATTATTCTCCATAATGGAGGCAAATGCTGTTTGTGTCATATATACACCTACTAAATAGGTCTGATTTTCATAATATCCTTTATCCTCTGTACCAAACCCAGATATTGTAAACGTTGCATCTCCGGCAGGGGTATGCAAGGTTACATTGTCTCCAATCTGTGCTCCAAATGCTGTTACAGCATTTGGGCTAAGCATAACTTCACTATCATTCTGCGGAAAAGCCCCATCCGTAATTCCATTTGAGATCTGGTTCATATAGGTTTCTTCGGTACCATATAAGACAGCTTTTTTTTCGCGAATACGATACGGCTGCCCTCCTTCATAGTTAAACACGGAAGATGCACCTACATAGGTAACATCTGTACGTCTGCAGATTTTCTCTGCAATATCCTGTGAGATATGATCCAGTTGAAGATGCCAGTTTCCATGCTTGCTCAACATGATGCTGCTTTCCGTCCGAATCATCATGTCTGTTACACTGAAAATCGCAGTCACAAGAAAAACAGCACATATAATGCATAGAATTGTCATACGGTTCTGCCGCCTGCGGACCTTTGCAGAAATCGGCACAAGACTAAGATAGCTTTTCATTCACTGCACCTCCCCAGATCGGTCAGCACACCATCCGACACCTGCAGTACCCGGTCTGCAGTCTGTGCAATGCTCCGACTATGCGTAATCATAATAATAGTCTGTGCGTATCTCTTTGACGCATTTTTCAGCAAAGTAATTACCTCACTGCTGTTCTGCGTGTCCAGATTTCCAGTCGGCTCGTCAGCGAGTATCAGCGAAGGCCGTGAAATCAACGCACGCCCGATTGCCACCCTCTGCTGCTGACCTCCAGATAACTGGCTCGGCAGATGGTTCCGGCGTTCTTTCAAGTTAAGAACTTCCAAAAGCTCCTCCAGATACTTCTTATCCGGTTTCTGATAATCAAGCAGTACCGGGAAGATAATATTCTGCTCAACAGTAAGCTCTGGGATCAGGTTGAATGCCTGAAAGATAAAGCCGATGTTCCTCCTGCGGAAAACCGTCAACTTGCTCTCCTTCATTGCAAAAATATCTTTGCCGTCGATCAGCACTTTTCCTGATGTCGGGTTATCCAACGCACCAATCATATTGAGTAATGTACTTTTTCCGGAGCCTGATTCCCCGACAATAGCCACATACTCACCCTTTGGGACAGAAAAATTGACTTTCTTCAATGCCCGTACGGATGTTTCACCACTGCCGTAAGTTTTGGAAATTGATCTTACTTCTAATAAATCCATATTATAAGCACCTCTTTCTCATATTTTTAATTCGATGAAAGTATACCATCCAAACCTTACTGTAATATTACTGTAAGTCTACAATTTTGTAGGGATTAAAAAACTCAGGGTAAAAGTTGTTCCGGCTCCCAACGTACTGTCCAC
>CAQBGY010000602.1 GCA_948759685.1 uncultured Eubacterium sp. | reverse complement strand
TAAGACCCTGTTGTCCCTGCTGAACAAGCAAACTTCAGGGTTATTGTTTTTTTATAGACCTGTGATAATGCAGCAGAGGAAATGTTTTAGCTGAAAACGTATCGTTTGTAAATATAAAAAGCTCCACCATTCAATAGCGAATTGCGGAGCTTTTTAGCTTGAAGTCGTATCCTTTTAATATCCCGGATTTTGTGTCATTGATGGGTTAGTCATTAGTTCTTGTTCTGGTATTGGCAATAGCTGCCTGTATTCTTCGATTCCATATACGTCTTTTGCAAAATTGTTTCTCTTCATGAATGCGAAGTTTGTATTGGTATAAAGCATCAACTGCAATCTTGCGTTCTTTATCTTTTCCAAAGTGTTTCCACCTGTTATGCTGATGTGTTTAGCTGTGACTACTTTTTGCAGCTGTGATTCGGCTTCTGTTGTTTTACCGTTTTTAAAAAGGCTTTCAGCATAAGATAAAACTACATCTGTGTAAGTCATTATAGGAACTAACATGGGTGTGCCAAGTGAAATATTTCCACGTATCTGAGGTTCGTTATGAGTTGCAAATATGGTCTCTTTGTCGCTTCCGTTATTAAATAAACTGGTAATAGTTTCCTTATCGTTATAATTTGAAGCATCCAGCTCATAGAAACCATTGCTGATAACCTTTCCCAAGAGCTTTTCTGCTTGGTTGTATTCACCTTGATACATATAAATATTTGCAAGCAATATTCTTGCTACATCTTTTGACAAGAAGAAAAATTCATTTACATCCGCACTAAGCGATTCATTCTTTTTTTCTTCGAGATTGTCTATGGCTTTTTCCAAATTGGCTTTTAAGTCCGAGAAAATATTATGTATTGGAGTTCTGCTGATATTATATGAGTTATTTTCAAGCACGTAATTTATATAAGGAACATCTTTCCAAGCCACTGCCATATAGTAATAATGCATTGCGCTGAATACATTAAGATAGTCTTGATAAACACCGAGTTGTTCAGCTTCCTTTTCCTTAAATAACATAATCGTTCTATTGGCTCTATAAAAATCACTCCAAATGTTTATTACATTACTACAGCTAGGGTAAATGTATTGACTTACCAAATCCGCTTCTTTATTATAGTGATAGTACTGCTCAATAAGATTGATATCAGAAAATCCGCCAGCAATTTGTAATGCAAAACCTGCAACAACTTGTTCTCCTGTCCGTCCTAATTTGGGGGTTGAAGTGTTTCCATTTCCTTCTTGTGTTACTTTAACTTCGCCTAATATATTGCCCAGACAATCATATAGGGTTACAGATGCCGATTTGGCGGTTCTTGAATTTAGTCGAGAGACTTTAATCGTCAACTTGTTTTCGTTTATATTTTCTTCTATTGAAATGTCATCATTTTCTATGTGCTCATAGATCTCAGTGAAAAAGGTCTCTTCCGTAATGTTGTCTATTGGTCCGTCATCGTCTTTATTAACTATTGGCGTTAGATATACTGGAATGGGTGAAGATATGTTGATTGTATAAATTCCTCCTTCATTGGGTACATTGATTTCTGATGTTTCTAATTTGACTTCTTGCCCATCTTGTAAAGTTTCATTTCCTGCAAGCCCGTCATTATCCCAGTCTATGAAGTGACCTAATTCTTTTACTTCAATTTTTAATCCAAGTTCGTCATAGCGTTCTATAACATTTCCTCTTACAGAAGAAAGTTGATTACTCAATGACTTTTTGTCTTCACTGATTTGCTGTAATGTGCTACTTCCAAACTTTCCATTCTCGCCAAACTCCCTGCATAATTTTGCCAAATATTCAGTCAAGGCAGCTTCACTTCTATCTACAAGCAGTAGAGAAGATATGGCAATCAATGCGGCTGATTCATCTGTTCCTCCTGCAATGGAAAATGTGGACGCATCTTTTTCTGCATATTTTTGAAGTCCGAAAGCGGTAAACAATTCTTTTTGTGCTTGTCTGTTGGCTTCTCCGAATTTCATCCCTTCTACAATGAGTTTCTGTATTCTTTGATACTTTAAGTGTGTAAGCAGGTTTACGTTTACTGTAGTTTCATCAGATAAATCTACCAAGGCGCGTAGACTCAATGTGCCAGATGATAACTCACCCTCAACTTCGTTAAAGAAATAACCGTTAGCTGTTAATTCTGCATAGGGGGCTTCAAATAACTTGGAGCCGAATGAAAAATTACCTAAGTCATCTTGAATGGTAGCAGAATATAAGCTTCCTAATACTTGTAGATTGCCGTCCATCGGTTGAATGGTAATAGTAGAACCGCTGACAAACGGACCTTTTTCAACTTTGCCCAATACATTATACGTTTTAGGCTCAAAATCATTTTCCATGCCGTTGTCATCACTACAAGATGAGAGTGAAAATGCGATTGCGGCAGATAAATAGATGTAATGCTTAATGTTCATATGAACTATGTTTATAGGTTAATTGACATTCCTAATGCATGAAGCGTGAACTGTACCATTCACATCTTCAATCGGAGGCCCTAGGAAAGCCCATATAAACAGATGCAACAATAGCAGCCCACGCTATAGCGTGAGAACCACTATGCAATCATCGTTTATATGTCTTTGGAAATTTCCTAGGTTTCCGACTGAACGATTCGCATAACGCTTCTTCAAAATTCTAATATGTCTTGGATAGAATTTTTTCTATCCGTTTGCAAAGATACGCAATTTTATTGAAATCCAATCAAGTACTATCAGGATTACATTCTGAATCCTCTGCCTCTCTTCTCTGTCTGTACGGAGTTATATAAGCCTTGCTTTAATTTTCCCCATTGTTCCCTAAACCATTCGCCTATTGGTTGTCGGTTTATAGTTAGAACGAGTTTATTGTTGTCGGTTGGATTTTTTTCAACTTTGAAAATATCGTTTTTGATGTCAAACTTCCGTCTGTGTTCTTCGGAATAGATTTTCCCATTGCATCTGATAGCTTCTTTTTTCATCAAAAGACTGTTTACCATATCTTTGGTAAATCCGATGGCATAACATAATTTTTCCATTCTCAACATCTCTTTTAGCAATGGAAACCAGTTGAACGCTTTTTCAAGAATGGCGTTCAATCGTGATATTTCCCTATCTTTGGCTTCAAGTTCTTGATTATGTATTCCTTGTATGTTACGAATCTGCTTATCATGCTGTTCCTGCATTTGTTGCATCTTGGCTTTTAATTCATCAATGCCCTTGTC
>CAQBGY010000601.1 GCA_948759685.1 uncultured Eubacterium sp. | reverse complement strand
CTATTTTACTGGCAGCCCCATAAATACCCAACTGGATGGTCGCCTCCGCCTTATCGGGATAGACAAACGGAAAAATAATCTTATCAGCCACCTGATTCAGAATCCCCGCAATACCCAGGATCAGAATCGGGAAAGAATAATGCAACATACGCCGCAACAACTCTCTGTCCAGCACATATCTGAAACCCACCAATTCTTTCCACATACATAACATAACCAAAGAAGTACAAGCCAGATTAATGGCAAAAGCCACTCCGACATTCTCCCCTTTCATGCCTACAAAATAAGCAATATTCAAGGCAATGCTGGCAAAAATGAACAACAACTTCAATGCAGCGAATTTAATGGGACGTTTCTTATACCGCAAATAGGCAAAAGGAATAGCTTGAAAAGCATCCATTGCAACAACAATCAGCATCATCCCCATATACCACGGATGCTCTCCATACCCCAAGAAACCTGCTATGGGATGCAGAAAAGAAAGACAGATCATTAAAAAAAAGACCGCAGTCGCCCCTACCGAAAGTAAAGTAGTGGAATAAACACGCATCGGATCGTCCACTCCCTTGTTGGCGAATCGGAAAAAGCCGGTTTCCATGCCGTATGTCAAAAGCACCATCAACAAGGCAGTTATAGCATACATATTGGTAATGACACCATAACCGCCCGATTCCATAGGTAAAGCGTTAGTATATATCGGTACTAACAAATAATTCAGGAACCGCCCGATGATGCTACTCATCCCATATATGGCTGTTTCCTTGACTAATGCTTTTAATCCTGCCATTGTTTAATCATCAAATAATGTCTTCTGACTATTATAAATGCTCCGTCCCAGATGCATATAGGCCAGTTCCGTGACCTCACGCCCACGCGGAGTACGTTTTAAAAAACCCTCTTTAATCAAAAAAGGTTCATAAACTTCCTCTATTGTTCCGGCATCCTCACCCAAAGCGGTTGCAATAGTAGTCAGCCCTACAGGACCTCCCTTAAATTTATCTATAATAGTACATAAAATCTTGTTATCTATCTCATCCAGTCCGTATCTGTCAATGTTCAAGGCCTCTAAAGCAAACCTGGCAATCTCCACATCAATCTTTCCGGAGCCTTTCACCTGGGCAAAATCACGGACACGCCTCAGCAGCGCATTCGCGATACGGGGCGTTCCACGGCTGCGCGAGGCAATCTCACCTGCCGCTTTCGCATCACATGGAACATTCAATATATGGGCAGAACGCCGGATAATGCTGGTCAGTATATCATCGTCATAATACTCCAAATGGAGATTTATGCCGAAACGTGCACGCAAAGGCGCAGTCAGCAGCCCGCTCCGAGTAGTGGCACCGACCAACGTAAACGGGCTCAGTTCCAGCTGTATACTACGTGCCGATGGGCCTTTGTCTATCATTATATCAATACGATAGTCCTCCATGGCAGAATACAAATACTCTTCCACCACAGGACTCAACCGATGTATTTCATCAATAAAAAGCACATCATTGGGTTCCAAACTGGTCAGGACTCCCGCCAAATCACCCGGTTTATCCAGCACCGGCCCTGAAGTCACTTTAAAACCCACCCCCAGCTCATTGGCAATGATATTACTTAAAGTAGTCTTGCCCAAGCCGGGAGGGCCGTGCAAAAGGACATGGTCTAATGCCTCGGCCCGCAGACGCGCTGCTTTGACAAAGATGCGCAAATTATCCACCACCTTATCCTGCCCGTTGAAATCCTCAAAATTCAGCGGACGTAAGGCATTCTCAAAATCGCGTTCTTTACTTGTGAGCTGTTGCTCGCGTATATCAAAATTTTCTTCCATTTTTTTGTTTATGACACAAAGGTACAAAAGATATTATTATTATAGAAAGAAAGATGGAGGAATTCATTTTCAGTCCCTCTCTGGTCCTTCTTTTCAACATTATTATTGTATTAATTATTATTCATTATGGGAATTACATTAGGAAAGAAACAATTGAACAAAGGAAGAGTTTCGCTTTACTTGAATTACAGTTATAACGGAAAACGCCGCAAAGAGTATCTGGGCATCATTCTGGATCCTCCTACCAGTGCGGAGCGAAGAGCAGAAAATAAAAACAAGATATTAATTGCCAGACAGATAAGAGCTAAAAAGGAGTTAGAGTTCTTATCGGTTGAATATCATCTGAACGATGTAGAAAACACATTCGATGACATACTTCCAACAGATAAAAGCAATGTTCCCGACTTCTATATTCTGATAGGGCAATTCCTGGATACCTATCATAAAAAGGACAAAAAAATGGTCAGGGCATGTATCACCCATCTGCGGCTGTTTACAAGAAAGAAAAACTTGCCTGTAACTCTTCTCACAAAAGATTTCTGTATAAACTTTCTTGAGTATCTCAGGGATCATCTCCGAGGCAACACTCCCATCGGATATTTCAAGAAATTCAGAATGTGCATCAATAAATGTATAGAAAAAAAGCTAATGACCTCTAATCCTACAGATGGTATCCGCCTGGTACAGTTTGATGAAGTGACCAAAGCAATCCTCAGTTTAAAGGAGATTCAGAAACTAGCCATCACTCCATGCCCCAACAACGAAGTAAAACGGGCATTCTTATTTTCTTGCTATTGCGGACTGCGTTGGTGTGATGTCCATCAACTGCAATATAAAGACATCGATTTTTCATCCAACCGCCTTACTATTCTGCAACAGAAAGTACAGTCACACTCCAAAAATGCAATCTTGCATTTGAACTTAAACCATACTGCCGTCAAACTCCTGCAAAGGCATAAGGGCATTAACGAGGAGTTGGTATTCAGACTCCCCTCCTATTCTTACACATTGAGGATTTTAAATAAATGGGTAAAAAGGGCTAATATACACAAGCACATCACTTTCCATTGCGCCCGTCATTCATTCATCACCAACATCATGGCAAATGGAGCTAATATCAAGACGGCAGCCAGCCTTGCGGGACATTCTACTACCCGGCATACAGAAAAATATGTTCATATCATAGACGAACTCAAACAAAAAGCGGTAGATAGTTTACCGGATATTATTGTTAATTATAAATAATAAAGGCCCCGAAATGGCCCTTACACCATTAAGCAGAACATATATATATCTAATATCCAATTAGTTATCATCGCTGTATAGTATCCGGCACGAATACGACCTACCTGAGTAATACGGTGAACAACTACTTCGGCT